>PMIZ01000198.1 GCA_003157225.1 Actinomycetota bacterium
CGCCTCGATGATGGCCAGCGACAAACCTTCCCGTTCCAGGGAGAGGAGCGCTACCGCATCCATCGCGGCGAGGGCCAATCCAACATCCTCCAATCTGCCGGCGAAGACCGCTTCGATTCCTGCCTCCCGCGCGCTGCGCTCCAGTTGGCCGCGCAGGGACCCATCGCCCACGATGAGCAGCACGAGGTCATTCAGCCCCACGCGGGCGATTCGCGCGGCCTGGATCAATATGGCATGTCCCTTATGGGGCTCCAGGGATGCCACGCAGCCGAGGACCTTGGCCCCTGCGCGGATACTGAAGTGCCTCCGGGCGCCGTCTCTATCCGGCAGGGGGGGATCCGGAACGCCGTTATAGATCACGGCCGTCTTCTCGCGTGGGATCCGTTCCTCTTGCACCACGAACCCCCGCACCGATTCCGACACGCATATGATCTTCGTGCTGAACGCGGAAAGCACCCGCTCAAGCCGACGCTGCCGCGGCTGAAGCCACAATCCCTGCGTGTGGATATGCGCGAACACCTGTGACGTCCACGCCAGCACGGCTGCGGCGCGACCCACGGTACAGGCCGTGTAGCCGTGACAATGCACGATTCGAGCGTTCATCCGCCGGAGCCTGGCGGCCAGTCTGACCAGAAACCCCAGTGACGGTCGTCGCCCCATGTCCGATATGTGAACTCTCACACCTCCGGCCGCAATCTCCTCCGCGACTTCTCCGCCCCGTGCCAGGCACCAGACCTCGGGGTCGAAGCGTGCGCGGTCGAGGTTGAGGACGATGTTGCGCACAACCTTTTCGAGTCCTCCGGTCCGCAAATCCTCGACGATATGGATCACCCGGGTTGGGCCGGTCATTTGGCTCCAGTCACCGTCGCGACCAGTGATGCAATGCGGTGGCGATAGGTGTGCTTTGCAAGTACCTCCGTTCGGCCATGTGCAGCAATCTCCTTCCGCTCGCGATCGTGCGCAAGGTAGTAACGTGCCTTCTCTCGCAGGTCGTCCAAGTCTCGGAAGATCGAGAGGTCTCTGTCGTCCGCGAAGAGCGCCCGCACGTCGGGTCGGTCGTCGCACAGGAGAAAGCTTCCGCAGGCGAGCGCCTCGTAGACCCTCGGGGATGCCTGCCTGCTCCACGGTCCAGGACCGCCGTAGTGTGCGCACAGAGCGATTTTTGCCGCACTGTAAATTCGCGTCCACTCCTCAAAGCTGGCCCCGTCAGCGCGGACCTTCGAATGAATTGGACTTGAGGTGGGGAGCGAGCGCGCACCGGGGCCCCATACTCCGAGGTCCAAGTCTGCCAGTGCTTCAAGCATGTGTATACGATTGGGATACATCTCCCGATGCAAGCTTCCCACGAAGGCGATGTCGCAACGGTAGAGCAGCTTCTCGTCAGGCGAGAGATCGAGCGGGCGGTGGAGATCCGGGTCACATGCGAATGGCAGCCAGTGTGGGCCGTTGCGTAATTTGGAATCGCGAAGCGCCTGGATCATCTCGCTGCCCCCGCAGAATACGAAGTCAAAATGGGGGGCCAAGGCAATTCGAGAATCATCCGGCTTCACGGGATCAATAGTCCAAAGAACTGTGGCTACTCCAACCGCACGTACAGCCTCCACCGTCTCGGGCAGAATCCGCTCGCCCCCGGCGGACAAGAGCAGGTCCGGACGCTCCCGCAAGACGGCGCTGATCAGCCGTCGGTTCAGCCGCTGCAGATCGAGACGGCCGAGGGGGGGAATCGTGTTGCGCAGCCTGCCCGGGAGAAGGAAATCTCGATCATCGAAGGTCGAGAGGGGGTGCCCCAGCGCACGGATCGCCCGCTCGACGTACTCGGTGATCGTTGGGAAATGCGGGTTCCTCGCCGTCGCAAAGAGGATCTTCATCGTNNCTGAACCGAGCTTCTGAATCGCCATGGTGGTCGCCTGGCGGGGCAGTATGGAGCGGCCCAGGTGCAGGCCGAAGGCGATGACGCGCTCGATTCCCCGCCTCCTGCTCTCGAAAGTCGCCCGCGGGGGTATCGCCGCTCCGTAGATCCGGTATGCGGGATAGTTGGCGACGTACCGAATGACTCGGCGGATGCTCGGCATGCGCGTGTCATGAAACACTACAACGCCGCCCGGATTCAGCAGCCGGTTGACGTAGAAGAAGTCGAGAAGGCAGTGGTCGAACGTGTGCCAGCCATCCACGAAGGCGAAGTCGATCCGCTGGCCGCGCTTCAGGAGATCGGGCAGCACCAGCTCGGACGGTGCCTCGTGGAATTCCACCATGTCTCGGTAACCACACCGCTCGAGATTGAGGAGACCGAGCCCGCAACGGTCGAGGACCTCCGTGCCGTGGTGGTACACCGGGCCAGGATCGATCGCGATGTGCGTACTCGATCCGACCTCCCGGAGCGCTTCGCAGATGAACATGCTGGAGATGCCGAAGGCGATGCCGATCTCCAGGGAGATTGCGGGCCTGGTGTCCCGGATGATCCTTTGGAGGAACAGCCCTTCCTCGAGTGAGACATGGCTGTCGATCGGTCGTGACGTCCCATCCGGGGTGACGACAACCCCGGTGCGCCGGACCTGCTCGAGATAGGTGTGTGTAGCCATCCCCTCGGGTCACCAGGTAACCGGCTTGACGAGGTTCAGGGTGATCGCCTCGGCCCAGTTCCTGGTGAACGGCAGAAGGCCCAGGGTGCGGTCGAGCAGCAGTATCAGGGCGAAGAGGACCGGGTGGCGGTTGTACTTTGGTCCGCCGAAGATCAATGCCCCACGCCGCAAGGCCGTCACGCGAAAGCCGGTCTCCGCGGCCAGGCGTATCCACTCGCGCAGGTCCTTCGTGGAGATGTGCACGTGGTCTTTGTCGGGAGAAGCTTTCGGGCCACCTCGGAGAGCGTCTACGAGTGCCTTTACATAACTACCCTCGTTCGGAGTGGTCAGTATCGCCGTGCCCCCGGGTTTCAGGACGCGCAGCATCTCCGCGAGGCAGCGCTCCGGGCGAGGCAGGTGCTCGATCACATCGCTGCACAGCACCACGTCGAAGCTGGAGGCGGGAAAAGCGAGATCCTCGGCCGAGCA
>PMIZ01000452.1 GCA_003157225.1 Actinomycetota bacterium
CGGCAATTGCATCTTCCTCCACGTCACGCTGGTTCCCTACATCGCCGCCGCCGGCGAAATGAAGACCAAGCCTACCCAGCACAGCGTGAACGAGCTGCGCAGCATAGGTATCCAGCCCGACATCATCGTGTGCCGGTCCGACCGGCACATCAGCCCGGAGCTGAAGGAGAAGATCGCCCTCTTCACCGACGTCGACGCGCGCGCCGTCATCAGCTGTGTCGATGCCCCCCATCTCTACTATGTCCCACTCAACCTGCGAGATGAGGGCTTGGACCGCCTCGTGGTCGAGCAACTTGGTCTCGAGCCCGAGCCGCCTCAACTGGACGAGTGGATCGCGCTGGTCGAGCGGTTGAAATCGGCCACCGGCACCGTGCGCATCGCCCTGGTGGGCAAGTACGTGCAGCTCCGCGATGCCTACCTCAGCGTGGTGGAAGCTCTCCGTCACGCCGCCACGTATCACGGCCGCAATCTGGAGATCGTCTGGGTTGACGCCGAGACCCTTCGGCAGGAAGAGATAACCTCCAGGCTCGAATCCATCGACGGCATCCTTGTTCCGGGCGGTTTCGGGGTGAGAGGGATCGAGGGCAAGATCATGTCGGTGCAGTACGCTCGTGAGAACGGAGTACCATTCTTGGGCCTCTGCCTCGGATTGCAGGTGGCCGTGGCCGAGTACGCGCGACACGTGGCCGGCATGGCCGGGGCCAATTCATCCGAGTTCGACCCGGCTACGAGATTCCCGGTGGTCGACCTGCTGCCCGGGCAGAACGGCGTGTCCGACATGGGCGGCACCATGCGTCTTGGCGCCTCGCAGACAAAGCTCATCCCGGGCACCAAGACGTACGAGTCGTATGGCACCGACACCATCAGCGAACGTCATCGCCACCGCTATGAGGTCAACAACCTGTTCCGAGAGCGCCTCGTGGAGGCGGGCCTGGTCATCAGCGGGGTCACGCCGGACGGGAACTTGGTAGAGACCATCGAACTGAGCGATCATCCCTGGTTCGTGGGTTGCCAGTTCCATCCGGAGTTCAAGAGCAGACCGACTAGACCGCATCCGCTCTTTCGCGACTTCATCGGCGCTGCGATAGCCTTTCGCGCGGACAAGACGGCCATGCTGGCGGCTGGATCGGGTCGAACGGACTGCTAGGCGTTGTGGCATGCATGAAGCGCCTTCACCTTCCCGGGAGCGGTTGACAGAGCTGTTTCTCCTGCTGGCGGGTCTTCCCAGTCCATCGAGGAGCGAGCGCCCGGTGGCCGATGTCGTCATCAACCACCTGCACGCTCTTGGCATCAAGGTCGAAGAGGATGGCACCGGCCAGGCGACTTCGGGGGACACGGGTAACCTCTGGTGCACTGTCGGCGGCGATGATTCAGAGCCCCACCTTGCTCTCGGGGCGCACCTAGACACTGTCACGCCTACAGACTCGCTCGAACCCCTGCTGTACGATGATGGCATCTTCCGCAACAAGCGGGAGACCATCCTTGGGAGCGACAACAAAGCGGCGATCGCTGCGTTGCTTCACGCCACCGAACTACTCAAGAACTCCGGAGTTCCCTTTCCGTCGTATGAGTTGTTCTTCACGGTATCCGAGGAGCAAGGGCTCGTGGGCGTGAAGCACATGAGACAGGATGTACTTCGAAGCCCGTTTGGAGCCGTGCTGGACTCCACTGGACCGGTGGGCGGCGTCGTTGCCAGGGCTCCGAGCATGATAAGCGTGCGCGCTTCTTTCCGCGGCCGGTCTGCGCACTCCGGGGTAGAGCCCGAGCGGGGCCGGAGTGCTATCCAGGCGGCGGCAAGGGCGATCGCGGTCATGCCTTTGGGCCGTCTCGACGAAAACACCAGCGCGAACATCGGCGTGATCCGTGGCGGAGTGGCGTCCAACATCGTCCCGGACCTGTGTGAGCTGGAGGGAGAATGCCGTGGGCACGACGAGGCCCGGCTGGCTGAAGTATCGGGGGCGATCGTAGATGCTCTGCACAAAGGCGCCGCAGAATCCGGAGTCGACGTGGACGTGCAGTTGGTCCACGAATTCCATGCCTTCGCGCTGAACGCCCGCGCGCCGGTGGTGCGCCTATCCACGGCGGCCATCACCGCACTGGGTCTGCAGCCGGAACTCATGACGGCAGGTGGCGGTTCCGATGCGAACATCCTCAACGCGCGGGGCCTGCCGACGAGCAACCTCACAGCCGGAATGATGCGGGTGCACAGCCCGGACGAGTATCTTCCCCTCGACGAGCTCGAACGGCTGTGCGCGCTGGTGCTCCAGCTTATCCGGCTGGCGCCGGACTACGCTTCGGGCGGAAAGGGAGCGTGACCCTCCCATGAGTGACGAAAGGGGCATTTCCATCGAGAGCGGCGAGACGGCCGAGCTGCCCAAGGTCGTCAGCTCGAGGACCATCTACCAGGGCAAGATAGTCAGCATGCGGGTGGATGAGGTCACCCTACCTCGGGGTGGGACCGCCGTGCGCGAGGTGGTGGACCATCCAGGGGCCGTAGTGATCGCCGCGCTTGATGACGCCGACCAGATCTACCTAGTGAGCCAGTATCGGCATGCGATAGCCCGCCATCTGGTCGAACTTCCGGCGGGCGGGCTGGAGCCGGACGAAGAACCCTTGGCCGCCGCAAAGAGAGAACTGCGCGAAGAGGTTGGTCTGGAGGCGGGTGAGTGGGTGCTGTTGGGCTCCTACTTCTCCTCACCGGGCTTCGCCAACGAACGGTTGTACGCCTTCTTGGCCCGCGACCTTGTCTCTGCGGACGGCGAGCCCGATGAAGACGAAGACCTCACCGTCGTGCGGTACGCTCTGACGGACCTTCTCGAACATCTCGACCAGATCCAAGATGCGAAGACGCTGGCCGCACTCTGTCTGCTGGCCGCGAACCTGAAGCTGCTGCCCACCGGCAAGGTCAAAGGACTCTGACGTGCGAATCGGCGTTCCCACTGAGATCCGCGAGGAGGAATACCGAGTAGCGCTTACTCCCGCGGGGACCAAGGAGTTGACGACCAAAGGCCACCAGGTCTTGGTGCAGCACGGCGCCGGCGAAGGGTCTCTGTTCCCCGACGAACAGTACGTGGGGGCCGGCGCCCGTATTGTTCCTAACGCCGAGGCGGTGTTTGCCCAATCCGAGCTCATCGTGAAAGTCAAGGAGCCTCTCGAAGAGGAGTATCGTCGTCTCGAGTCCCGGCATATCCTCTTCACTTACCTCCACCTGGCGCCCGATCCTGGGCTCACAGCCGCACTTGTCGAGAGTGGGGCCACGTGTCTGGCCTACGAGACAGTGGAGACCTCCGACGGAGGCAAGCCGCTGCTCCGGCCCATGAGTGAGATCGCCGGGAGGCTGGCGCCCCAAATTGGCGCCTACTTCCTGGAGCGCATGAGCGGGGGCAAAGGGAAGCTCCTGAGCGGCGCCACGGGGGTCAAGGCAGCCAACGTGGTGATCCTTGGGGCCGGCACTGCGGGTCGCAACGCGGCCGCGATCGCGGCGGGGATGGGCGCGCAGACGAAGGTGCTCGATATCGACATGCAGGCGTTGCTGGCGATTCAGCAGCAGGTCCCCGGCGCACAGACCCTGCACAGCGACCAACTCACCATTGAGGCCGAGGTCGCGGAGGCCGACCTGGTGATCGGAGCCATACTCGTATCGGGAGCGAAGACCCCGGTCGTCGTGCAGGAGGACACCGTGCGGGCCATGCAGCCCGGTTCCGTCATCGTCGATCTGAGCGTCGACCAGGGCGGCTGTATCGCCACCTCCCGCATGACGACCCACCGCGAGCCTACGTTCGTCAAGCACGGCGTGATCCACTACTGCGTCGACAACATGGCGGGTGTAGTGCCGATCACCTCCACACTCGCCCTCACGAACGTCACGCTTCCGTACATACTGGCCGTCGCCGACAAAGGAGTGGTGACGGCGGCACGCACCGACCCGGAGCTTGCTCGGGGAGTGAACGTCATGGAAGGGAAGGTGACCCGGCGAGAGGTGGCGGAAGCGACGGACAATCCCTACTTCCCCCTGGAGTACGTCCTGCCGATCGAGTACACGTAGGTTCGGCAGCCCACCCATGGCGCGGCAGTTGTCTCCGCCGGCTCGTGATCCGATCCTTTCCGAGCATCTACGCGCCTTGCGTCTGGAGAAAGGACTCGCGGAAAGCACCGTCGATTCCTACCGCCGGGACCTGACCCAGTTCGCCGACTTTCTCCAGGATCGGGGTGCGAATCTCAAGGGCGCCTCCCCCGACGACGTGCGGGGCTTCCTTGCCCAGGGGACGTGGCGACCGTCGACGCGCGCGCGCAAAGCGGCCGCCATACGCTCCTTCTACGGGAGAGCGGTTCTGAACGGTCTTGTTTCGTCGGACCCCACGCGCAGCCTGGCGGGCGTCCGACTGGAGTCAGGTTTGCCACGCACGCTGAGCGTGGCGGAAGTGGAGAGGTTGCTCGCGGGACCAAAAGCGGACCCACGCGGATTGCGGGATCGTGCCCTGCTGGAAACTCTCTACGGTGCGGGCTTGAGGGCCTCGGAGGCTCTCGGTCTGCGGCTTCAGGACATCGACCTCGAAGTCGGCTTCGTGCGCACGATCGGGAAGGGCGACAAGGAGAGAGTGGTACCGTTGGGGCGCAAAGCCATCGAGGCTTTGCGCGCCTACAACGAACGAGGCCGTCCCTATCTGGGCGGCGCGGGAAGGCTCAAGGCGCCGGAGTTGTTTCTCAACAACCGCGGGCGCCGGCTGTCGCGCCAGGGCCTACATGGCATCGTCAAGCGGTACGCACGTGAGGCGGGCCTGCCTCCGGACGTGTCGGCGCACACGCTTCGGCACTCATTCGCAACCCATCTCCTGGAAGGTGGCGCCGACCTCAGGGCCGTGCAGGAGATGCTGGGCCATGCCGACCTCTCCACCACGCAGATCTACAC
>PMIZ01000054.1 GCA_003157225.1 Actinomycetota bacterium
CGCGCGATCTCGTCCTCGCTGTATAGGTAGGGTCGCTTGCGCTGGTACCGAGCCCGGAGGAGCCCGAGGGCAGGGACCTCGGTACGAGGATCGGTGGCGCGCCGATACTGCGCGAAGAGCCGGACCGCCGAGACGCGGCTGACCCAATACACGGGCTGGGCCTTGGTCGGCAGCACGGCCCACTTGAGGACCAGATCGCTGGTGATGAACGGCGCCTTCCGCTGGTCCATGAACGACACGAACTGCAGCAGTAACCGCCCTGAGCGATCGAGCTTGTAGCCCAGACGGCGTCGCAGCGACAGGTACTCCTCGGCGCCTTCGCGGAGCGTATTCATCGCCTGCCTCCTGGCCATGCAGGAGCGAGTGCTCGTAGCGCCTTCAGGTCTACCTTCGCGTAAATCGTCGTCGTGTCGGCTCGACGGTGTCGCAGGACTTGCCCGATCTCGGTGAGGGTCGCTCCTCGACGCAGCATCGAACAGGCGAGCGCGTGCCGGAGAATGTGCCCGCCCTTGCGTGGTGGTTCCAGTCCGGCGCGTTCCAGTGCGCGCCTCACGATGGTAGAGACCGCGGCCGTGCTTGCGAAGCCACGTCTTGGCGCCCTCGCGCGGACGAATACTCTTCGGCACGAGCACGCTGGGCGGCCACGGCGCAAGTACCGGGCGAGGGACTCGCCGACATCGGCCGGCAACGGGAGAATATCCTGCCTTCCGCCCTTGCCGTGGACCTGCACCGTGCCGGCGCTCCAGTCGAAGTCTGCCAGGTCCAGGCCCACGATCTCTCCACCGCGGAGGCCGAGTCGTGCCATCAACATCAGGACCGCGTGGTCGCGCAGACCGGGTTCGGAGTTTCTTCGTCGGCAGCGGCGCAGAAGATGCTCGACATCTCTCGCTGGGATCGATTTCGGCACCGTTGCGAAGCGAGAGTAAGCGACTGCGGGCACCGTGGCGGCGAGGTCTGCGGCCACGGCTCCTTGCAGGTGCACCCACCGTAGAAAGCTGCGCAGTGCGGTCACCATCAGAGCGGCTCTTGTTGGATGGACCACGTGAACATGCCGAACCAGGAATTCACCCGCATCCCTGGCCTCGAGTGCTTTGAGGTGCACCTTCCTGCCATCGAACCGCTCTGCGAGAAACAACCGGACAATGGGCAGGTAGTTAATCCGAGTCGAGACGGACAGGCCGCGGTCCACCAACAGATACCGGCCGAACTCGCTCACAATCCGCCCGATCGCGGTGTGATCGACCTTGGCGGGGGCGGGCGGGGCCAGGCCGGCTGAACGGACCTGTTCAAGAACATCACGGAGTGTCGCCGCGTCCCCACGCCGGAGCACGCAGGGATGGCTCTGGACGAAGCGGGCTACGGCTTGCTCGTCGACCTGGTCGACAGCGAGTCCTCGCCGCCCGAGCCAGTGTCCGAACTTCGCTGCTAAGCGCGCCTTCAGCGCCACGGTGGCGGGCGAATATCCCTTTTCGGTGAGTGTCTCCGCAAACGTGTCCAGGTGCGGACCCAGGGGGCCGCTACGCAGTCGTTGCCATTCCACAAAGTCGTCGTGCATCCGGGGCATGTGTCCTCCTTCGGCCCAGTGGCCAGAAAGAGACGAGAACGCCCTGGTTATGCCGAGTCTGCAAGCACATCTGCCGAGGAAATCACCGGTGATCGCGCCAGATCGAGAGCCTCACTCGGCATAACCAGGCACTCGGCATAATGCCGAAACGCGTGCATGGTCACACGCTGGTCGATGCCAAGCGCCGCCGATGCGCGGTGAACGGCGCGCCGGACAGTGTCGGGACACAAGGGCTTGCTGGGATCTTGCCCTGGAAACACCAGCGGTCCAGGCGGTTGGGTGAGACGCCAATACTCGCGCAGGCTCTCGAGTAGCCGGCGCGGCAGCGTGACCAGCCGTGGCCGGTCGCCTTTGCCATGACGAACGTGGATGATCCCAGCCTTGCCATCAATGTCGCGGGTTTCGAGCGCCAGCATCTCGGAGATGCGCAGACCGGTCCCGTAGGCGGTCATGACGACCATGCGGCAGATGAGCGGCTCGATTTTCCCGAGCAGAGCCTCGACCCTGTCACGGCTGACCACAGCAGGCAGCTTCTGCGCAACACGCGGCCAGGGAATATTTTCCACCTCCGCGGGACGTTCCAGCGTGACGGCGTACAGGAAGCGCAAGCTCGCCACATACATCTTGATGCTGGACGCGCTCTCGCCTCGCTCGTGAAGCATCAATAGAAACTGCCTGATCTCGGCACTGCCCATCTCGCCGGGCGGGCGCATGAAATGCCGGACGAACCGGCGAGCGGCCCACAGGTAGCTCTTCTGCGTACGAGGTGAATAGCGGCGCAGCTTGAGATCGGTAGCCATCTTCACGTACAGTTGACCCATGTTTCATCTCCTTGTGTTTGCCGGCGTCCGCCCATCGGGCGCCGGTAATCACAAGGTCAACCCCAAACCGCCCTCTCAGCCAGCGGTGCCACAACCAAGATCCCAAACTGCCGCGCCAGCGGCTTGGTTCAACA
>PMIZ01000390.1 GCA_003157225.1 Actinomycetota bacterium
CATCTCCACAAAGGCGAAACCCTTCGGCCGGCCGGTGTCACGGTCGGTGATCAGGTTGACCGACACCACCTGGCCGTGGGCCGAGAACGCCTTCTCAAGCGTTTCCTTGGTGGTGCTGTAGGCCAGGTTTCCCACGTACAGTCTTGCGGTGCCCATAAGATCCCCCAGTGGCTAAGGAACAGGATGGTCCTCATCATATCGAAGTCTGCCAGGCATGGGGGAGAGTGCGCCGGGGGAACGTCCGGATTTATTCGCGCGCGTGTGCCGTACCGCGCCGTAGCTCTCCCGCCACTCGCCCGGAGCGAAACCAGGCGACGATTCTCTTTGCACCAATCCGGGAAGATTCATACTGCCGAACTCGAACACGCGCCTGGGCGATAGATCGCCCCAAGGGGGAACCGTCATGATGTGGGGTTGGGGAAGCGCTTGGGGCGACGCCGGTGGCGGGATCATGGTGGTGGTCATGCTGGTGGCGGCTGCCCTGGTCGTCGTGGGGATCGTTCTACTCGTGAGGGGGATTTCAGGGCGCGACCACGTGCGGTCGAGTGCGTCTTCGGCCCCTCCATTTGGTTCAGGGAGCTCGAGGGCGCTGCAGGTTCTCGAGGAACGCTATGCCCGCGGAGAGATTCAGCGCGAGGAGTTCTTGCAGCGCAAACAGGACCTTCTCGGGGGCCAGGAGGCCAAGCAATGAGTCGAACCGGCAGATGGAGCACACAAGCCACGGTGGGATTGATTCTCGTGGTGCTTGGGCTGGCGGTCGCCGCCGTTCTCGCCTTGTCGATCCCGGCCGGCGGCCCCTTGCATCCCGAAGGGTCGTCCGCCCCGACCGGTCAGGTGGCGGGCGCTGCTTTGGGTGCGCGCATATTCCAGACCGGCATGGACGAGAACGGCCGCGTGATCGCGCGCTCCGCGTTCACAGGGATGATGGGGTCGTCGGCGGCATGCGCGAACTGCCACGGCTCCGATGCCCAGGGCCGGACTATCCAGATGATGATGGGCCAGATAGAGGTACCCGATATCCGCTGGAGCACGCTGACCGCGCCCCCGGCCGACCCGGCCGACAAGGCCTTTGACCCGGACAGCTTCTTCCTGGCGGTGACGCAGGGGATAGACCCGACAGGTGCGACGTTGAAGGCGCCTATGCCCCGATGGCAGGTGACCCGGGCCGAAAGCGACGCTCTGATCGAGTATCTGAAGACCCGCTGAGCGCTTTCATCTGTCGAACTCGCTTGCACCCTTCGTCAGCAGGCGTTGCAGCGACTCCCGGAATCGCTCACGGTCTTCGTCCTCGAACGGAGTAGGTCCTGCCGTGCGCCCCCCAGCGCGCCGGTGCCGCTGCTCGGCGTGGCGGACGGCCAGCTCGGCGTCGATGATGGCGGGTAGGTACTCACGGCCTCGGGGGCTCAAGGCATGGGATCCTCGACTCAGGGCCATGGCCGCGAGCCCGATGTCGCCGGTCACCACGACGTCCCCCGGAGCCAGCCGGGGCACCATGGCGAAGTCGGCGGAATCTCGTCCCGATCCCACCTGCAGGATCTCCACGCCCGCTCGTCCCGCGTACCGAGCAAGGTTCTGCGACTCGTTCGCGACCAGGACCACCTGCAGCGAGCGTGACCGCGCCACCGCTATGGCGTCGCGGGTGACAGGACAGGCATCCGCGTCGATGAAGACCGTGGCCACCTAGTCCTGCTCCTCAACGGTGTTGTGCCAGGGGCGGCGCGTACCGATCGCGGCGCGCAGGCGCCAGGCGCGTGATTTGGGTTGGGCGGTGATCGCCTCTCCCAGGCGCAGGAGTTTCACGCGCACCTGATCCCGCTCGACGGGGTCGAGGGTGTACGTCTCGAGGCGCTCGCGCAGTCGCGCCAGGTTGAACTGGACGTCGTGGAAGAGACCCCAGTCCTGCGCACAGAGCCGGGCGACGTACGGCACGTCGATCGCCCGGGGATTGTCGGTGGTGCCAAGCTCGAGGTCCTTGAGAAGGGTGAAGATGTCGCGCTCGTCTTTCTCCTCCAGGTTAGCCATCTGCAGCTTGGTGATGAGCACATCGCTTACCGAGACGGTGTAGTCGTCAAGCTCGAGCCGGCCGGTCAGGTCGACTGCGTGCTCCATCTTGAAGGTATCAAGGAAGACGTCGATGTGGTCGTCGTCATGCTGGCCGTAACGAGCCCATTCGTCTTTGTGGACGCACTCGCGGGAGAACTGCAACTGACGCCCACCGGTCGCCAGGCGTACGTGGACGACTTCTTGGAAGCCCAAGCCGACAATGAGGTGGGCGATGCGCGTCGCATCCCGTCTGAACCCGACGAGGTCGATGTCTGCGTGGTCACGCTCGCAGAAGTCCAGTGAGTCGCAGTGGAACCGCACGGCGAGGCCACCGAGGAGGCGCAGGATGATGCCTTGCCCGCGGGCTGAGTCGATGATGCGCTTCGCGTCGGCGATCATGTCCGCGCGTGTGGCGAGTACGAGTTCCGAGGGCGGGGCGGTTTCCATGGCCTCTATGTGCCCGCGTGGAGGGCCGGCAAACGTGTGATGCGGCAACGCGTGAACATGACAGGGTAGGCGGCCACGCCGGTCTATACTGGGTCTCTGTATCTGGGAGGGTGCCTATGGCGCGCGGAGAAGTTCTGCTGGAGACGATGAAGCTCACCCGCCGGTACGGTCCGGTGGTGGCTCTCGACGCCCTCGACCTCAAAGTGAGGGCGGGGGAGTGCGTCGTCATGATGGGACCCAACGGCAGCGGCAAGACCACAGCGGCGGAGCTCATCAGCGGCCTGCTCGAGCCTTCCGACGGCCGCGCCGAGATCTGCGGCCATTCCATCCACCAGGAGCCCGCGGCGGTCGCGGCGCGAAGGGACCTGGCCTACGTCCCCGATACTCCCTACCTCTATGACGATCTCACCGTCAGCGACCACCTACGGCTGGTGGCAGCCGCTCACGGAGTAGGCGACCAGGATTTGAACGTGCGTTCGGAGGCGCTTCTGGAGCGTCTTGACCTTGTGGATCGCGCCGCATTCTTCCCTCGCCAGCTTTCCCGGGGCATGCGCCAGAAGACGGCCATTGCCTGTGCCCTCATTCGCCCGTTCCAGGTGCTCGTGGTCGACGAGCCGATCGCCGGGTTGGACGCCGCCTCGGTGAACGTGTTTCGGGAGGTGCTGCTGGAGTGCCGAAAGGCCCGGCGAGCCGTTCTCCTGATGACGCACTCCGACGCGTTCGCGTCCACGGTGGCCACCAAGATGCTACAGATCCAAGAGGGGCGCCTGGTTGGCTCCTAGCGGTTCTCGGATGTCGCCGCCGGGGCTCGTCGCTGCCATTCCCGAGCGAGACGGCGTCGCCGTCGACACGCGCTACCTGCTGGCGGTCTCACGCGCACTCCACCCCGGCCGTTCATGGGGCGCATTTGCTCAGACCATCTACACGGCCGCTTTTGCCTTCGGGCTGGCGGTGGTGCTTTTCTGGAGTCTCTGGAAACGGGTGGCCTACTACCTTGTGGATGTGGCCAGTCCGTATCACATCTTCTGGGGAGCAGCAGCTGTCGCGCTTATCCTGCTGGCCGCCGTCCGATACAGCACACTGCAGGGATTCGTCACGTACTCCGAGGCCGACTGCCTATTCCTGCTGTCCGCTCCTGTGCCAAGGCGTGAGCTGATTCGGCCGCGCCTGCGGCGGGTGACACTGGCTCTGGCGGTCGGCGGAGCGATCATAGGGTTGCTCGCCAGCCTCGCCTCCGGCGGATTGGCAGCGGGTGCCGGCAGGATGGCCGAGGGAGCGGTAGCTGGGGCAGCGCTGGGAATCATAATCGTGGCGGCTGGCTGGCACGTGCAGCGGCTCCCTGCCGCCCTCACCTGGGTCCTACGGCTGACGATCCCCGCTCTTGGGCTGGTCGCCTTGCTCGCGCTTGCGGATCGGCGGGGCGGGACAGCCCATCTCGCCATGCTATGGTCCGGCCCGTGGGGATGGGGCCTACTCTCGCTTGGCAGCTCGAACTGGGCATCAGGTCTCGCAGGCGTCTTGCTGCTTTGTGCTCTGGCGACAACTGGATGGGCCAGCGTGCGCCGGTCGGCTGGCGACGCCGCGGTAGAAGGCTTCCTCGCGCGGGCGCAAACGCGTTCTCAGATGGTGGCCGCGGTCTACGCTTTTGACGCCCGCTCTGTGATGTTGACTACACGCCGGCCGTGGGCCGAGCGCTGGCGGGCGCGTCTGCGCTTCCGTCCGCCGCGGCGGCCCGATCTTGCGGTGCCTTGGCATGGATCGTTGGTGCTTCTCAGGTCACCGTTGCGTCNNGGTGCCTCCTGGGCGGGGGCGGTGGCCCTCTACCTTTCGGCAAGCTCTCTGGCGGAGCCTCTCCGCCTGGAAGTCGACCGCGCGGCGACCTCCGCCACCTTGCTGCCCTGGCGGTTCGGCAAGATCCTGCAAATGCACTGCCTGGTGCCCGTGACGATCCTTCTCACGACCGGGCTCATCGCGACCATGGTCGGTTGGGCGGCGGGCTTCGTGGAGGCGCGCACGGTTTGGGCGCTCGCCATTCTGGCGGTTCCCCTGGTGTCCGTGGTTGTTCTGGCCGCTGCCCTGTCATCCCGCCGCGGTGGCAGGCTGCCCCAGCAGATGCTGCTCATGGGTGCAGGTGACTCGACCGGCCTCACCGTGTTCGTGCTAGTTGGCTGGATATTCGGCTGGGCCATCTTCGCCGTCGCGGCGGTGGCTCTGACGGCATTGGTGCTAGCCCGGCCAAGCGCGCTTCTTCAGGCTGTCTTGCTCGTGGCCGGCTTATTGGGCGTGGTAGCGGCCATGCTGTGGCGGTTGCTGCTCGGGTCGAAACGCTAGGGCGAGGGTAGCGGCGGCTCAAGGCCCAATCGACCGGGTCTGGTCCGTCCACCCTCGCTGCATCACGCCTCGGTGAGCGGGTCGGCGCTATAGGACCCGGCACGCTCCGTGGTAGGCGCCCGAAAACACATCGCTGATCTGCACCTGGTTGCCGGTGGCGTTGATCATTCTGCCGTTGCCTATGTAGATGCCTACATGCTGGATGGGGTTGTAGAAGAAGACCAGGTCCCCGACCTTGAGTTGGCCCTGCGAGACCGGCGTACCGAACCCGTACTGCATGCGACTTGAGTGCGGCAGCTTGATACCCACTCTTGCGTACACGTATTGCACCAGGCCGGAACAGTCGAACCCCCCGGGGCTGGACCCTCCCCACACGTAGGGCACCCCCAGGTACTGCATGGCCAGCGTGACCACCTTCCCAGGTCTGGAAGCGAGGAAGGCCTGGCGCGCCTTCTCCTCCGCTATCAACTTGGCCTGTCGGGCCGCCTCAGCCTTCTTGAGCTGCGCGATCTGGACCTCTTTGCCCTTGAGTGCCTTGTCCTGCTTTGCCAGCTGATCGAGCACTTTTTGCTTCGCGGCGGCTGCCTGGGCCTTGTAGGTCTGCTGTTGCAGTAGTTCGGAATCCAGCTTGGCCTTGCGTTCCGCTGCTTGGGCTTTGTAATCCTGTATTTGTTTGACCAACTCCGCGTCCTGAGCGCTGATCCGGTTGAGCTCGGTGAGGCGGTTGATCAAGTCCGAGAAGGTGTTCGCCCCCAGGACGACGTCTAGCATTCCGACGTTCCCGGACTTGTAGATGCTCACCAGGCGTTGACTCAAATGGTCTTGCGCGGACCCCAGGTCCTTTCCCGCCTGCGCCAGCTCCGTCGACGTCTTGTCCGCCGCGGCCTGGGTGTCCTGGAACTGCTGATTGGCGAAGTTGTAGTCCTCGGTGGCGGCTTCCAGCTGGAGGTTGAGTTGGTCGATGAGGTCACTGAGAGCCTGGGCCTCGGTCTTGGCCTTGTCGATTGCCGGAGTCGATGCATTCGCAAGGCTCGAGCCGGAAAGGGCCAGGAGCACCGCCATCAAGACCAGCGCAAGGACGCGTCGGTAGTGCGTCTGATCGTTCGATCCGTAGCCCGGCACTATCCCTCCTGATCCGCTGTTATCCCTGCCTGGGCCGGGAGCGGGTTGTGCCAGCCGTGTCGCTTCGTTGGGGATTATACAAATGAGCGACGCCTATTGCCATATTCCCAAAGGCTTCGACCTCGCAGGTTGATTCCCTCGTGCCGGCGCGCGCGTGTACGTGACCGGGGAAGTGCTCGAAGCAGACGCCTGAGCGCGAGGACGCTCAGTCGGCGTTGATAGCCCTGGCGATCGTCTCGATGCTCTCGCCGTAGCCGGTCCCGGGAACGGCCCAACGTCCGTCGAGATCAGAGAGAACCGACGCAACGCCGTGGGGGCTCACAGAGTCGAACCGCGGATCGGTGGTAGCGTTGGCCCACGCTACCGGGCTCGAAGGGTAGACATAGGCCACCATGTGAGCCACTTGGGCCATGACTCCTGCCTCGGCGGTGGGGAAAGCGAGGCCTGGCGCTCCGCCGCCTGTCGCCCCGATGCCCGCGTAGTTGTTCTGCTCGGGCATCACGTCGCCCCCGTACATGCCGTAGCCCGTCTCGTGGATCATCTGAGCCCAGAGCAAGTCGGCGCGCAGTCCCGCTTCGGCGCAGTAGCGCACGTAGTATTCCGCCAGAACCGACGCGGTAACCGTGAAACGAGGTGAAGGGGATACCCCTAGCAGGTACGAAGCCAGCCGCTCGGCCGTCCCGCTCCATGTCCCTTTGAGGGAAGTCTGCCCGCCAGCAAGGACGGTCGAGGTCGGGCCATCCTGTTCGACTGGCGGACCGACAGATGTGGTCACGGTGGTCGGCTCGTTTGCCGCGGAAGTGGTGGTCGTCGGACGATGTTCGCCTGCGGCACCCGCCCCGCGGCCCTGCTCAGCCATGACCCTGGCGTGTAGCGATTGCGTGCTGGCGGTTGGGGCGAGAGTGGTTTTCGCGGCGGACGGCGCGGAACTCACGGACGCGGTCTCCACATGGGGAGCCCTGACTGGCGCGGCCGCACTCTCGCCGCACCCCGAAACGATCGCGGCCGCGGTTGCCAGCGTGATGAGAATGGCCATGCCGAGGATCGACGCTCGAGCGGTGCTCTTTCGGCCTGCGATTCCAGTACGGTGACTCTTCATTCACGCTCCCTGACCGGCTACCCGCGAAATCACGGATCGGACGAACATGGTTCAACCTATTCCGGGTATCGGCAGGCTCGCCTTGCGTCCTGAGGAAGCTCACTTCAGATGGTTGACGTCTCCACCACCGGAGATGTCCAGGTTCAGTTGCTGGCTCGCGCTGACCTCGACATCCGACGATCCGCTGCACTTGATCGTCGCCGCGCGGCTCTGCAGCTCACGGGAGTGAAGGTCAGAGTAACAGTCAACCGGCCCCGGTTGCCCTGAATGGGATCTACGATTCATCCGAGTCTCACGCGGCGCGGGCTGTATATTCTCAAAGCCATCTCGCGGACAGTTGCACAGAAAGGGCGTAACCATGCACGTACTCCTGATCAACGGAAGCCCCCACGAGAAGGGCTGCACCTATACGGCGCTCGCGGAAGTCGCCGGGCAGCTCGAGAAGGAGGGCATTGAGACCAACGTCTTCCACGTCGGAGGCAAGCCGATCCGGGGATGCATCGGTTGCCACCGCTGTTTCGAGACCGGGTACTGCGTCTTCAAGGATGACTCGGTCAATGAATGCATCGATCTGACCCGGAAAGCGGATGGCCTGGTGGTTGGCTCTCCCGTCTACTACGCTGGTCCGGACGGCGCTCTCTGCGCGTTCCTCGACCGGATGTTCTTCGGAAAGGGGGCGGGATACGCCTACAAGCCGGCCGCCGCTATCGTGAACTGCCGCCGCGGCGGCGCAAGCGCCGCATTCGACCGCCTCAACAAGTACTTCACGATTTCCAGCATGCCGGTCGTTTCCTCGCAGTACTGGAATGCTACCCATGGGGTGACGCCTGAAGAAGTGAGGCAGGACCTCGAGGGCATGCAGGTCATGAGAACCCTTGGCCGGAACATGGCCTGGCTGCTCAAATGCATCGAAGCGGCCAAAGGCACGGTGCCCTACCCTGAGACGGAGCCGTGGGCGATGACCAACTTCATCCGGTAGCCCGGAGGCTCAGAGGAGCCCCACTATCGCCGAGATCACTCCTCCGGCTGCAACGACCCAGAGCACATCTGCCTTGAGGCGCAGCGCGGCGAAGGCCGCCACGGCTAGGACCACGGTCCAGATCTCCCAGCTGACGTTGATGCCTAGACGCACCGTCACTGCCAAGATCAGACCGACGAACGACAGCAGAATGCCGGTGATGGCTTTCCTGAAGTAGCGGTTGCGCTTGAAGCGGTCGAAGTAGGGCTCCAACAGCACGAGCACCGTGAAGGATGGCAGGAAGATGGCCGCCGTGGCGACTGCCGCTCCCGCCAGTCCGGCGAACATGTATCCCACGAAAGTGGCGGTGATGACGATCGGTCCGGGTGTCACTTGGCCCAGGGCAATGCCGTCGATGAATACGGGAGCCGCCACCCAATGGTGGATGTCTACGACCTCGTGCTGCATGAGAGGGATAGAGGCAAAGCCGCCGCCAAAGGCGAAGAGGTCGACCCGAAGCATGGTCAAGGCCAGGTCGAATAATTGCCTTTCGAAGACGTAGAGGATCCCCATCACCAAGGCGGCCGCCGCCAGGAGAACAAGGACGAGACGCAAGAACGACCTGTGCTTCGCCGGCTGGTCGCGGTCAGCGTCGGCGTTGGGCGCAGGTCCGGCCCTAAGGGGCAGGGCCAGACCCACCGCAGCGGCCGCGAAGATTACGTAGATGGGGTTGACCTTGAAGAAGAGGGCCACGGTCGCTCCGGCCACTACCGGCAGCCCCCACCAGTTCTTGATGGTCGTGGTGCCGAAACTGAGCGCCGCGTTGGCCATCAAGGCCACGACTACCGCCCGCAGGCCACTGAACAGCGAGAGGATCAGAGGCGCTTCTCGCCCGTACTTGTACAACACAGACAGCGCCAGCATGAACCCAAAGGCCGGCAACCCGAAGCCGATGTAGGCGGCCGCCGCACCGCGGAATCCTCGGGCCTTGAGTCCCACGTAGGCAGTGCTCTGCATGGCAGTCGCTCCGGGGATGGCCTGGCACAGGGCCACGCCGTCGTTGAAGGAGCTCTCGCTGAGCCAGCGCTTCTTCTTGACGGCCAGGTTCTTGATGTAGGCGACCATGGTGGGGCCGCCGAACGAGGTCAGACCCAGGCGGAGAAAAGGAAGAAAGATCGCCAACGCACTGACCATCCGTCGCCGCGGCTCGGGCTGCCCTGACGGCGGCGCGGAAAAGTCGGCGCGCTCACCACCCGAGGGCTGGGATGGGCTATCAGAGGGCACGAGAGATGGCACTCCTTCTCGTTAGCTACCGCAGCCGTGACGATCCCGCGTGTGCAGACGGGCCCTCCACCACAAGGGCAAAGCGTAGCATGGCAGACGTGGGTGCTTTCCCGCCGTGCTCGATCGCGTCCGGCATAGTCGCGCGCTCTGGACTACGAACGACCCAGTTCGGATAAGTCAGCAATTCGAGGACTCTGGGCACCGGCGCGAAGGGTGATGGGCGTCGCGTCAGCGAGTGGTGACGTCAGAGAGCGCTACCGGCCCGGCGAGCCACGCCTTCAGGGCCGGCAGGCGTTCGCGTGTGTCGTCGTAGCCTTGACGATACAGGGCGTCGAGCTTCTCGGCGTCTCGCTCCATGCGGCCAACGACGAGTGGCCGGACCGGCCGGAGGATGAAGACCTCGCCGGCGCGTTCCAGCGACGCGAGCCGGTCGAGACAGGCGTCGTACTTCATGTTGCGCTCATGCACCGCGCGCCGTATCGCTGGGTAGCGGGCGAGCGCAAGCCGTGACCCGAGGCCCAATCCCTTGGCGCCCTTCCGGTAGCCCTCATTTCGTGTGAGCACCACCACGTTGCGAGAGTTGCCGTCGATGATGGAGCGCTCGATCGGGATCGGGTCGCTCACGCCCCCGTCGAGGTAGCGTCGTCCTTCGATCTCGACTGGCGGCGAGAGCACCGGCAGGCTGCTCGAGGCGCGATGCACGGTGTGCACGAACCAGCGCGCATCTTGGCCGTGCTGAGTGAAGTAGCGAGCCTGGCCGGTGGCGCAGTCGGTGACGGCGACGACCAGCGTCCGCCAAGACCGCTGGAGGGCCTCGTAGTCGAAGGGTGCCAGCTCGTCGGGGAGAGTCTCGAAGAGAAAGCGCATGCCGAACCAGCTACGCTCGCGCAGGAGGTTGGCAAACCCGGCATAGCGCCTGTCGGAGGCAAACTCCACGAAGACTCTGTGGTTGCGTTCGCGCTGGCCGACGAGGTAGTCGGAGCCCGCGTTCGCCCCGGCCGAGACGCCGATCACG
>PMIZ01000318.1 GCA_003157225.1 Actinomycetota bacterium
CAGGGCTCGTAGCTGCAGTTGCAGCGGCCTAGGTTCGCGTCCTTCTTGCACCCCATCGCTTGCTCTCCTAACCGATCGCGGTCTCTCGTCCACGGCCCCGGGCTGCCGAAGCGTCATTCTTCAGCGGTCTGGCGGCCCGCTTGCGGGTCGGTCCGCCTAGTGGCATCATCCGTCATCATGCGGACTTTCACCATCAGCGAGATCGAAGAGGCGAGCGGAGTCCCACGAAGTACTGNNCTACTTCTACGTGCGCGAGGGTCTGCTACCGACAGCCCAAAAGGCGGCCGCCAGCAGGGCAGTCTACGCCGAGATCCATCTCGAACTTCTGCTCGAGATCAACCGGCTCAGAGACTCGGGTCTCTCTCTCGCCGCCATCAAAGCGCGTCTGGCTCCTCAGGTGGCCTCCGCGGGCGCTCTAGAGGTCGACCTGGTGGCCGAGCAGGCTGAGCAAGTCCGGCAGTCCATCGTAGTGGCTGCGGCCAGGCTGTTCGCCCACCGTGGCTACAAACGCACCCGGGTGGTGGACATCATCAAAGCGGTTGGGGTCACTCCCCCGGTCTTCTACAGCCACTTTCCCTCCAAGCAGGATTTGTTCATAGAGTCGTTCGGCGTGTTCGTCGGCTGGATGCGCGGCTTTCTCGAAACGCGGCTCCTCGACGAGCCCGACTCGGCGGCCAGGGACCTGGCCAGGGTGCATGGCTACTTCGGTGTGCAGGCTCTCAGTCCGGATCTCATGGCTCTCGTCCGTTCCGAGGCCCTTCAGGAGACCGGCGACATGCGCAAGGTGGTAGAGCGGTCGTACAAGGACATGTGTCGTGACACTCTCCAGGACCTCACACGCATGCGCGGCGGAGGCGCGACCACCCTGCCGGCACTGGATGAGCTCGTCGCCTTCTCACTGCTGGGAGGGGTGGAGAACATCGTGATGCGCGCTTCATGGGACGACCGCTACTCGACCAAGGACGTCTTGTGGACCACCCTCTGCGTCTTTCTCGCGGTACAAGCCCTGTATACGGGCCGTCTCGATCTGTCAGCCGATCTGGCCAAATACACCGAAACGATCGACCGGCTGGCAAGCTCTCCTCCGCCGCTCCCGCCCGACGCTCTTTCCTGACCGGAGGGAGATACTGCCGCGTCATTCGCAGGTTGGTGATTTGACAGCGGCTGAGCGGTACTCTAGGATGTGTAATATATTAACCGTAGTCCTATAGTGTCTCTTCCGGGAGGTGCTCAGTGCCCATCAAACTCATGGCTGCTTCCCGTCGCCGCCCTGGTCTCACTCGAGCGGAGTACTTCCGCTACATCGAGCATTACCACGGCACCGTCGCCCGGCTCGAGCGCTTCAAGATCGAGCGCTACATCCAGAACCATGTGATCGACGGAGCCTTCGGCGTTCTCACCGACACCAGTCACAAGAACAAAGCCACCGACCGGGAAGCCGTCGTCGAGCTCCATTTTGATTCGTTCCGGGACCTGCTCGACACGCTCGAGCCGCAGGGCGTGGAGCAATCGCGCGCCAACATGGACGGCAAGTATTTCGCCGACGAGCCAACCAACATCATCGTCATGGCTGAGGAGGCCGAACTGCCGGTGGCGAACCCGACGCCCAAGTTCAACCCCGGCTTGGGTGAACCGAACCAAGGTGCCGTCAAGGTGATGCACTACATCATGCGCCGGCCGGACGTCTTCCCCAACGACTACTATCGGCTGTGGCGGCTGGCCCACGACGAAGCTCTGGCCAAAGCGCCGTACGCCAATGAGATGTTTCGCCGGATAGTCGTGAGCAAGCGGTCACGGGTGAACGACAACGACGCGGCTGCCCGCGCCCACTTCCGCATGGTCGACCCGCCCGTGTACGACATGGTGGTGTCGTTCTGGCTGGACAGCATGGAGCAGGCCGGCGCCTTCCGCCAGTACTTCGAGGCCCTGCGCGAGAGCCCGCTGGAATTTGCCGACTGGTCGGAGTCGTTCTTCCTCTACGTGCGGCCGGTCCGCATCATCGACGACGCCCCGCCCAAAGACTGAAGGAGCAGAGGGATCGCCATGACTCAAGACAAGAACACGCCCGAGTGGAAGGCCCAAAAGACCTACGCTCAGAACCGCATCGACAGCAAGCACAAAGCCACTCTTCCTCCCCTCACTCCTGAAGAAGAGGCGCGGCCTTTCGCCAAGTATCTGTACGAAGAGATCCCCCAGCCCGACCCCGTGCACTACGGCAAGATGGAGCAACCCATCGATCCCGCCGACTCCATCGGACCAGAGGACATCAACCGGCTCCTCGACGTGGAAGCTCTCGAGCGGGGCGTGGAGATCGGCTGGTGCAATCGCCCCGACGGCTCCGGCTACATCGCCAACACCATCGTCTATCCCGGCGTGACCGCCGACATGATCGATTGGTGGTTCGCCTGGCATCCGCTCGAAGACCTTCGCTACCGCATCTGGTACCCCCCTCAGCACGGCGGCATCATGCTCAGCCCCATCGACCGGGCCCGCATCCTCGACCCCGCCGTCCCCAACCGTGAGAAGAACTGGGGCGTCACCCACTACGTCACGGAAAACTGCGACTGCGGCATGGAGAACGTCGACATCAGCTTCCGTTCGCCTGCCGACATGGGCTTCGACATGGACCGTTTCAATCGCGCCGCCGCCACGTTCGCCGGTGGGGGTGGCTGGGCGGTCACCGTCCACAAAGACGACGACTCCATCACCGCTCCGGCCATCATGTGTCATACGTTCTACGAGGTCCCCGGGGGCCTGCGCCACCGCACGCGCTTCTGGATGGGC
>PMIZ01000229.1 GCA_003157225.1 Actinomycetota bacterium
ATCCACGGAGGCTGGCTCGCCTGTCGCCTCCCACCCGTAGATTTCGCCATCAGGGTGGCGACTCGGAGGAATGATGGTTTGGGAGCCGGTGGATCGCAGCTCGACCAGCATGGCTGGCTTGCCGTCCAGGTTCTTCACGACATCTTGGTACTGCGCGGTCGGCGGGAAATCGGCGTTGGACTTGTACCAGTAGTGGGACCTTGGCTTAGTCGGGCGGCCGTGCATGAGGCCTGTTGGCTTGAGAATTTGATCCGCGATCGCCAAGGCTTCGGGGCAGTCGAGATCGACGTCGATGATCTGGGACGGAGCCCCATTAAGGATGCCGATGTTCGCGCCGGCCTCAAAAGCGCCCGGCACATCGGCGGCGACCAGCCGCAACTGCGGCCAGCCTTCGATTATCGCACCCTTTTGTCCGGCCGGGACTGGCACCACCCTCCGCCCGAGTCGAATCTGCTCAAGGGCAACTCGCTGGACTGGTGGCAAGTCTCGGTGCTGCTGAGCTGTGATCACTTTCCCGTCCCGCGGCATATCGACCCCCATGATCACCGGATGACTCTGGCCTCGAGGGATCCAGCGCCTACGCGCCCGAAAGGGCATCGTCGATACTCACGCTACCGGCCGGACCTGAAGACGCCTAGCGCAGAAACTTGCCATCTTGATTATTTCCGAAGTTTTTTCGATGAACCCTTTCGAGGATGGGGATCAACTCTGGGTTGTGCGCATCCGGCAGTCCGGGATCATGAAGCACCCATGAGCGTGGAAGGTGCTTGAGGATGGGTTCAGCTGAAACGCCGCCGTGCTGCGGGCTCGACGACTGACTCGAAGACACCAGACCACCCAGCCGCGAACAGCGTACGACAAACACGAGGAAGAGACCGATTCCTAGTCTGGAACGGAGCTACATCCTGGAGAGAAGACCTTCGATGCGGCACCCGGATGAGCCCGGACCCGTGCGCGACACGCTCGACGGTCGATCGGGAAGCTAAGGCAAAGCAGGATGCAAAAGACGCCAGTCCGGATCGAGACCTACAGCGTCGGCTACAACACGACCACGCGGAAGCCAAGGAGTCGGTACCCTGAACCTCCTGGCCATCGCCGGCGTTGCGGAGGGGATCGGGCGCGATTTGTGGGCGAGAGTGGGCAGGGTCAGATCGGTGAGCTTCCTGATGGTCGGACACGATCCTTGACCAGCCTTAGCATATGGAACGGGGTGGCGGTACACCCCAGAGGCAGTCGGATCATCGGAGCTATTGAATCTACCCGACAACGAGAGGATCTCTTCCCCGCGCGGGGCAATGGCACCTGGCAGCCGCAACCCCACAGATTAGGCCTGAATAGTGCTTGTGGGATGCTGATCCGGCCTGGAGGGCAGCAGGACCGGCCTAGAGGGCGGACGAACGTGATACGTGGGTCACTCTGGAATGGCCTAAATCCAATTAGATAGGGGATCCGGCTAGGCGGTTGTGGCAGTGAGCCGTCGTGACAGGTCCTGTCAGGGCGTTCCGGCAGGCCAGGCCGCGCCAGGCGTGCCTGGCCCGATCTTCTCAGACGC
The DNA here is from genome assembly GCA_003157225.1 of Actinomycetota bacterium. Next base: position 1,553 of record PMIZ01000229.1, read on the forward strand.
GCCCATCGGCGGCCCGCCGCCGACCGCGTCGACCCCCGGCCGGGAACGCGAGCGCGGAGCAAGGCCCGGACCGCTCCGGCACCGCGGCCGGCACGTCGCTCCACCGCATTGTCTCGGCCATTCAATTGGTAGCTGCCTCTTCTCCCGGGGCACCCGTTGCCGGCGCATCGCACCAGGAGTCCTCTCCTTGGAAAAACGGGTCAGCGGGGAGTGGCGCATTCGCGGGGCGGGCTAACAATGTCCGAAACGGCACGTCGAGTTCGAGCAGGCGAGGACGGCCACGTGCGGCATGGTGACCAACTCACAGGCCGCACACGCCTCGCGTGAGGGAGCGGTAAGTGACCGGGACACCTTGGATCGGCAAGACGCATCTCGCCACCGCCCTCACGTGACCGCGTGCCGGATGGGCCTGCAGACGTACTTCGCGTCGGTGGCGGAGTTCGTGACAAGCCTGCCTGCCGCTCAGCAACGCGGCCAGTTTATCGCCCGGCTCCAGTTCTACACCAAGCACACGGTCCTCATCCAGAACGAGATGGATTACCTGCGCCTGGCGCCCGGCGGCCGAACCGGCTGTTCCAACTCGTGAGCGCCCGGTACGAGTGGGGGCGCGTGCTGAATCGAGCAAGCCGTCCCGAAACTGGGGCAGGGCCTTCCGCGGCGAACGGGTCGCCTGCGTCCTCCTCGATCGCCTCCTCCACCACACGTCCGCGGATCGACTGGCCCGCGTGGTCCCGAGCGGCCGTCCACGTGATCAAGTGGCGCGACCGGTGAACGTCGATTCCAACCATCACTCGACATCTGCATGAAATGCAGTTTCCTGCCATTGCCATTGGAAGATTGATCCTTAGAGTTGCTTCCGGCAGCTAGCAGGCATCAGATCCTCCAAGAAGGAGAAGTCGAATGAAAGGCCTCTGTGGTTGCGGTAAGCCCATTTCGCGGCGCGGAATGTGTTCCGGCTGTTATATGAAATTCTACAACAGCCCGGAATTCGAAAAACTCACTCACGAAGAGAAGATCTGCACGGTCGAGGGCTGCAAACGGACAATGTACGCAAGGGGGCTTTGCGGGAAGCACTACTCGCGGTATCTCCATCATGGGCACCCGGGGCTGATCAACACGGGCGTCTCCAAGGAGCGAGAATACGACCCGTACATGCAGATGATCCAGCGCTGCTGCAACAAGAACAACAAGGACTATCCGCAGTACGGGGGCCGCGGAATCACGGTCTGCGGCCGCTGGCGGGACAAGGATGGCTACAGGAAGTTCAAGGCGGACATGGGCCCCCGCCCGAACCTCCAGCACTCAACCGACCGCATTGATGGGAACGGCAACTACACGCCCGAGAACTGCCGCTGGGCAACGTACCGGGAGCAGAACACCAACCGCTGCAACGTGGTGCTCTACCCCTATACGACCGAGACCGGCGACACCGAGGACCTCACCGTTAACGAGATCCATCGCCGCTCGGGCACGGACATAAGCATCGATCTGCTCCGGTATCGGCTGCGCGATCTCCAGATGTCGGTCGCAAAGGCCCTCTCGGCGCCCCGAGCGAGGGTGATCCAGGGCCCCCGGTCCACGACGAAGCGCCTGGAGTTTCGTGGAACGAAGCACACGGTGAAGGAGATGTCCGACATCACGGGCATCAGCGTCGACAGAATCTACCGGGGGCTGCGCCGAGGCAAGCGCATTGAAGAGATCACGGCGGAGGGCGACTAGAGAGAGCTGCCGTGCGATGGCGACACGCCGCGGTGGCCACAGGCGGCGAGGAGGACGCGAGAAGTGCGACAAGACCAGAGGGCAGAAGAACACTGAGCAGTCGATCTCATCGCGGAACCAGCGGCCCGTCGGCAACCCGGACGCATGGAGCGCACGGACCAGAAACCCGCAGGCAACAGAAGGAGATACACATGCACGCGTGGCACGAAGACCCCAGCCAGCCGGTAGTCCAGTTGAAAGGCGGTGGCACCAGGACGTACGAGATCTGCGACGGTTTCCCGGGCATCCAGCGCATCACGGACCGAGGCGCTGATCACCAGATCCGCGGGCGCATCTATCGCGTGCCCCGCCATGAGGCGGATCGCG
>PMIZ01000076.1 GCA_003157225.1 Actinomycetota bacterium
TCCAGGCTGGCGATGCGGGCGAGCTGGTGGCTGGCGGCCTTGGTCGCGCTGTAGGCGCCGAACTGGGCGCCGGGCGCGAAGACGTTCTTGGTGGAGACGAGCACGATATCGCCGCCGGTCCCCTGATGCTTGAAGTGCCGCGCGCTCTGGGCGAGCACAAGCAACGTCCCCTCGACATTCACCCGTTCCAGGCGTCGGAAGCTCTCAAGCTCCAGCTCCTCGAGGGGAGCCACCATGGCGATGCCCGCGTTGGCGACGACCAAGTCCACTCCGCCCCAGGCGACCGCCACTTCGGCAAACGCACGTGCGACCGACTCCGCGTCGGTGACGTCGAGTGGGACGCCCATGACGCGCCCGCGGTAGCGGGCGCCGAGATCGGCCGTGAGTCCGTCGAGGGCGTCTCCGGGCAGGTCCGTCACCGCCACCGTGCAACCCTGCTCAAGCAGCCCTTGTGCTATCCCCGCGCCGATCGCCCCCGCCGCACCCGTCACGATCGCTACATGACCCGCCAAAGGAGCGGCGGGCGCCGCAGCCAGCTTGGCGTGTTGCAGAGTCCGGTATTCCATGGCGAAGAGCTCTTCCTCGGGAAGCCCGAGATACGAGCCGGTCGCGCCTACCAAAGCCTTCACGGAAAGTGTGTGAGCAGTGATATCCCGGACGATAGTCGCCTCGCGCAGATCCCGCCCCGCGCAAAGGGCGCCCAGACCAGGTAGCAGAAGCACCCGCGGCAGGCTATCGAAAGGCTGCATCCCCGCCGGCATCAGCGCCGCGTGTCGATCTACGTAGGCTTCGTAGGCCTAGGCGTAGTCCGCGACGCAGCCGTGGACCTGCTCGCGTAGCACATCGGGCCGGTCGTACGCGGGGTCGTCGACCCACGCGGGGAGCGCTTTCGTCCGGATGAGGTGGTCGGTCGTCAGCGGGCCGGTGAGAACCAGTTCCTTGGCCCCGGGAGAGGCAAGTAGGTCCAGTGCTTCTGTGGTGACAAGGGGCAGGACCAACATCCGGCGGTAGCGCTTGTCCGGGCCCTCCTCCGGCTGTGCAAGCATCCCTCTCACGAGCGGAGCCACCTCGAAAGCCCGGGCGCGAGCAAGCTCGACCGAGGCGCCGTCCGCCTGCGCCGCTGCTCGCTCCGCCTGGTCCCGCGGCCGCGGGACGGGCTCCCCGGCCCGCCGGTCGTCTGCGTGCGGTGCCGGATCCCGACCGCTCAGCCACCCCGAGCGCTTCGCCATCCCTGCGAGGTGACTCTCAGCGCGCGAAACCACGTCGATCATCGCCTCGTACGATTCGCGCGCCGTTTCCCCCCAGGTGACGACGCCGTGGTGGCTCCAGACCATGGCGGTGACCTGAGGCCGCGATTCCAAAGCGGCGACCGTCGCCTGCGCCAGTTTGAACCCAGGAGTCACGTAGTCGAGGACGAGCACATCGTCTCCCAGAGCTTGCCGGACAACGGAGCTGCCATCCGGCCGGTTGGTCAACGCGAGAACCGCGTCCGCATGCGTGTGATCCACATACGTTCTCGGGATGAAGGCGTGGACCAGGGCTTCAAGCGACGGCGTAGGACTGTCGGCCCGAAGCAGATGGGTGCGCAACTCGTTGACCATAGACTCGTCGTCCAGTCCTGGCAGCCGGCGCAACCTCAGAAGGTAAGCAAGGTCGAGGCCGGGGTGGCCCTCCGGCTCGATATCGGCCATGTCCACGCCGCTCGCCTTGACGTAGAGCGCTTCCGCCCTCTCCCCAAGGATGTTCTCCCAAGTCCCCTTGACGGACGAGTTTCCGCCCCCGTGCAGCACGAGAGCGGGCTCCGAACCCAAGAGTCGGCTGGAGTAGGTCCGCAGCGCAATAGCCTCTCCCCAACGCTCGGCATACCGGGCGACGAAACCTGCCGCTTCTTCCTCAGACCACCGCGACTGCACCGCACAGGCCTCTCTTGCATACTTCTTCTCGTTCTTGAGCGTCAGGAACATGTCGTACGCGTCTTCCGGCTTCATCAGCTCGTGGACGACTTTCGAGACCGCTTGGATCATGGCCGTGGGACAATCCGATTGGAAGATGTTGCGCCCCATGTCTACGCCGGAGGCGCCCTCGCTTACCGCCTTATGCGCCATCTGCAGCGCCTCTAGCTCGGGGAGCTTCTTGCCTCCGGCCATCACCACGGGCACCGGGCAGGAGGCGGTCACGGTCTCGAAGTCCTGTTCGATGTAGTAGGTCTTGACGAAGTGAGCGCCGAGCTCGGCCGCCATCCGGCAGGCCAGACGGAAGTAGCGGGCGTCCCGAGTCATTGTCTTGCCAACGGCGGTCACACCCAGGACGGGGATGCCATACCGGAGGCCCATATCGACCAAGCGGGTCATGTTGTATATGGACTGAGTCTCGCCCTCACCGCCGATGAACACCTGCACCGCCATGGCCGACACGTTCAAGCGGCAAGCGTCTTCGATGTCCATGGCCAATTGCTCGTTAGAAAGTTCGCGCAGCACGCTGGGCCCGCCGCTGGCGCGCACCACGACACCTTTCCCGTAGGTGGACGGCACAATGGAGCGGAGCGCTCCTCGGGTGAGCATGAGGGCGTCGGCGTACGGCGCGAT
>PMIZ01000453.1 GCA_003157225.1 Actinomycetota bacterium
TCGACCAGGGCGATCTCGTCACCGGTTAGCCCGTACAGTTCGTAGACTGCCCGGTCGAGCTGGCGCTCGATGGCCTCAAGCTCCACCTGCAAGACGGCCCTCTCGTGCGAATCGCGTGCGTTCTTTAGCTTCCCGTTCAAGCCGACGACGTGCCGAACAAATAGGACAATTTGGTCGTGTCTAGACCTCCCCTCTTGCGTGGCCAAATCAAGGGAAGCGATTGGCAGAGTACCGAAATACTGCTTGGTGCACGTTATCCAGCCGCCACGGAACCTGTTGCTGATCTGGCGCAAATGCCAGAACAGCAGCCGGGAATTCACAAGACCGAGAACATAGTAAGGGTGCAAGGAAGAGCCGGTGGCGAGCTTCACGCTGAACCCACCGCTCGCCATGATGCAGAGGCCTCCAGAATCAGCCGGTATAGACGCACCTAGGCCGCGGTCGGCCAGCAGAGGAACCAGAAAGTCGGCTCGCTCATGGGTGTCGAGATTCCGAGGAGCACTGAANNCCGTACCACGCCTGGAACTGCTTTCTCTTTTCGAGGATGCGCCTGTTGGAGCTGAGGTAGCGGTAGGCACCCGGATAGCCAGCCCTTAGTTCCTCCTCCGCAAGAAGTCGGTACCCACGCGCTCCGACTTCATAGGGGAAGATCAGCATCTCTTCGTTCTTCGGCCGAAAGCAGAATCGTGTGAAGTCGGTGGCCCACACCGGTTTGCGCAGGATGGCCGGCTCGATTTCCACCGGCGCGCCAGCCCGAGTCTGCAAGCCTTCCGCAGTTGCTTTGAGACAAAACACATCATCGTTGCCGGTGCTCGTCCCTCGCGACATGGCGGCGGGAAGCTGAAGTAGCGCTGTCCCCCTGGCAAGGAGCTTCGTCATAAGGCTGGCGGAGTCGCNNGGAGTCGCCCCCCACCAAAATCCAGGGCGCCTCCGTCAGTGAATCGAGAGCAACAGACTCTGGCTCCACGTTCTTGGCGGCCAGGTCTTTTGGCACCACTCGAACGTACTGCGCCGAGTCATGCGCTGCTCTGTCTAGAAAGAGCAAGCAGGTGTAGGTGGTTGCCTGCGGGAAGACCTGGTCGTGGCCGAAATCGACAACGTGGTCAAGCACACGGCTGTCAGCGATCTGATGCCTAAGTGCCTCTCCGTAGTCGGTGGTGAGGAACTTGCTGGGGAGAATGAGTCCGAGACGTCCCTTTCGATTTAGGAGCTCGAGCCCCCGCTCGACGAACACCACGTAGATGNNAACTCGGCCTGGATCGGGGCCCACTCGCGCAGGGACTGAATGCGAACGTACGGCGGATTTCCGATCACGGCGTCAAAACCCGAATCCTCACGGCTGAAGACGCCGGGATAAGAGGACTTCCAATCAAAGACGTTCACTCGCCATCGATCGTCGTCGGTGAAGAGGTTAAGCACTCGGTTCTCGTAGAACTCGGGTCCGATCAATGAGTTTCCGCACTTGATATTCTCGTCGAGATCCGGCAGGGCTCGCTCCTGGAGAAGCTGCAACTGCGCCTGCAAGCTCTCACTCGACTCTCGTTCAAGAACCTTGAGGAGTAAGGACAGCTTGGTGACCTCAACAGCCTGCAGGTCGATATCGACTCCATAGATGTTGGCAAGCAGAATGCGTTTCCGCTCGGTCGTCGTCAAACGGAAGTCTCCCGTCCCATACTCATAGAGTTCCTTGCGGTGCTTCTTGGCGTCGTGAGCCACATACCAGTCCCGGTGCCAATCGAGCAGATACTGGTAGGCACCGATGAGAAACGAGCCCGACCCGCAGGCGGGATCCAGGATTCGAAGCGTGGCCGCCTGCTTGGGGCCTTTGCCTTCCAGAAGCGGGCCAATCGTTTGACGGACGATGTAGTCCACAATGTAGGTTGGCGTGTAATAGACACCACCGGCCTTCTTCACCTCGGGTTTGTCCTCGACCACGGCCCGGTGCCCCGAGGTGATGCGTATCACTTTGCCTAAGAACTGCTCATAAACCTGGCCTAGGATGTCAGCGGGAAGCACCGAGAACTCGTAGGGGCTGTCCGGATAGTAGAGAGTCGTGATGATGTCGCGAAGCACCCTGTCGTCCAACTTAAGGCTAGGGGTGAGAAGGTCAGGGGCACCAGCGCGCCCCCGTTCCGGGGAAAAATGGAAGAGACCGGAGTTGTATCGCTGATCTGCGCGCGCGAAGAGGTCCTGGAGACGCGCGTGAGCACCGTTTCCTTTCACAGCATCACGAAGCTGGCCATAGGGCTCAACCCTTCGGTCCTCGCAAATGCGAAGAAAGACAATCCGATCGATGGTCTGCTGCACCGCGAAGTTGAGTTCTCTTTGTGAGAGTCCGGGATTCCGAAGGGCAAGGTTTCGGGCCAGATGCTCCCGCCACGTCTCTATCTCCGCGAGAAAGGCGGCGTCCACCTCGGCCGTGCCCTTCTTGGCCTTCGCCGATTCAGCGAAGCGGTCGAAAGAGCCTTTGAGAATAGCCTCCCGTGAGAACACCCCCGCGATGTCATCCCAACGTTCAGGGTATTGGTCAAAAGTCGCATAGAGGATCCGGGCAGTGGACGACGTGTCGAGCTTCTCGGGCTTGACGCGGCAGTCGTAGACTGCGAACTCTTCAAAGTCGGTGAGGATGGACAGCGAGAGCTTTGCCGACCACGCGTAACGCCGAAGCTGGAAGGCGGCAGCAACGTCGTCTTTGACGTTGACCGACGGTTTCTTGGCTTCCAAGAAGAACTTGCGGGTGCCGCCGATCCGGAAGCAATAGTCCGGAGCCTTGGTGGCGGCCCCTACTTTGATGGCGTCCTCGTGGACGACCTCCTTGTAGGCCTCGGCGTAACCCTGCTCGTTGTCGATGTCCCATCCGACGGCTTTGAAAAGCGGGTCAATGAATTCCCGCCGCACCTGGGTTTCGTTGTACCGGCCGGAACGGTACGCGTCGAGCTCGCGCTCAAAGCGCTCAACGAGCCTGAGGACTTCTACGGGACATTCCAAGCCGACACCTCGGNNCTCGGACAAGCGTAACTCTACCAGCGGACGAGAGATAAGCGGAAGGTCCGCAGCCAAGAAGCGGCGCACCACCGCGAGGCACACATCGTGCTGCCCGTTTGGCCCACGCGTTCAGGACCAGTTCAGGTGCGCGGTGCGACCATACTCACTGGCATTGCTCAAACCCCCTCCTTGAGCTGTAGCCCCAGCCCTGTCCGGTGGTGTCTAACCCCAGAGAGTTGGACACCACCGACGCCCCACCACATACCGCACCAATTCANNGAGCGCCGCGCCCTGCCGGTGATCTGTTGGACCCGCCCCGCAACCTGCCGACTTAGAGTCGGACAAGCACCTGCATCAGGACGACTAGCACGATCAAGCCGACAAGCGAGCTTGGGTCAAGCGCCACCGAGCCAATGCGCGCCGTGGGAAGAAGTCGCCGGAACAAACGCAAGTACGGTTCCGTGACCACGTCTAGGGCCCGTTTGATCGAGAAGACCGGGGTGCCGGAGCGGGCCGGAAACCAGGACAGTATCGCCCGAGCCACGATCAGCCAGATATAGATCATCACCAGCAGGTAGACGACATAGACCGCGGTGCTCATTTGCGCCAAACCTCCAGCCACGACCAGTCAAGGCCAGCCACGATCGACCATACCAGGGACCATGCCAACCATGCCAACCCCAGCGTGTACTTTCGGTGTACATCCGNNCCAACTGAGCTAACGGCCCATGTGGGGTGTCAGATTCTAGCCCCAGCCCGGGCCGGTGTCAACGCGCCGAGGACCCTTTGCCGCTGCCAGGGCCGCTTCGCAACAAGCCTGTCCCCCGAGTCCGCGCTTGGCAGGGGCGCACCTTTTGGCCATGCGTGGGGTCGACGATCACGGCACCCAGAGGCCAGTTCACCTCGCAGGTGTCAGCCGTCCGGCTAGATTGCAGTCGCGGCCGCGCCAGCCTCGTCAAGAGTCTCGAAGACGCGGAAGCTACCGCTTGCTGTGAGGCCCACAAGTTCGAGAAGGCGCAGGACCATTGCGGAGCAGTGGATCACGCCCACCCAGCCGAGAGGTCCCACCCGCCCCACCAGGCCAATGATCGTGTTGAGACCACCGCTATCCAGGTAGGCACAGCGCTCCAGATCGAGAAGGATGCGATGGTCGCACGAAATCATGGCCCGCTCCGTCGCCTCCGCCAACTGCGAGCCGATCGCCTGATCCACCGCCCCAACGACCGTGAGCAGGGGCACCCCGTGAAGAGTGGTCTCGAGAATGTCCATCTACCGGAGGAAGCTTTCGAGCAGCCGGCGAAAATCGTCTAGCGGCTGGGCGCCGACCACTCTAGCCCCGCCGGCGAAGAAGAAGGTGGGAACGCCTGTGATGCCAAGTCCGTACGCTTCGTCGTGCACGGCCTCGCGCCTGCCGGCATATCGGCCCCCAGCCAGTTCCTGCCGCAGAGCGACCGGATCGAGACCAACCTGCGCGGCCAACTCGCTCAGCACGTCGAGATCACAAATATCCTCGGAGCGAGCGAAGTAGGCGGCAAGCACCGCCCGGTGGAACTCTGGATGCTTCCCGGCATCGCGCGCAAACTCGGATGCCTCGATCGCCAACCGGGAGTTCGAGAGCACCCGGGGCGGCTCGAAAGGAAGGTCGAGCTCGGCACAGCGCAGGCGCATGCCCTCTTGCCTTTGGGTGATCCCGGGACTGAATAGGTGTTCGAGAAGTACCCCCTCTGGCGGGGTCTCCGGGTGGATCTCGTAGCTCACCCACGTATCCGTCAAGGAGAACTCCTGCTTCAGCTTATCGACAATGCCCGTGCCGATGTAGCAGAAGGGTCATATGTAGTCGGAAAAAACCCGTACCGCTATGTCCACGTTTCTCACTCCCTGGCCCACCAGGACCAATACCAAACAGAACAGCGCTCACTCGGACTGTTATCCCCTTAACGACCAAGAATCATGCGCTCCCGGGTCGCCTGCAACCCATACGGCGCGCGCCGAGGTTTCGTGCCAAAATGCTTGGGTAGCCCCAAATGGCGACGAGTGACACCACCCGCGTCCCCAGAGGAGAGTCGGCTTGACCTCGGTATTGCTGTCGCGGATTCAGTTCGCATTCACCATCGGCTACCACTTCCTGTATGTACCCATCAGCATCGGCCTGGGAGTGATCATCCTCTTCGCGGAACGCCGCTACCGGCGCAGCGGGTTGGATGTGGACAGGGCAGCCAGCGACTTCTGGATCAAGATCTTCGCCGCGAC
>PMIZ01000029.1:0-924 GCA_003157225.1 Actinomycetota bacterium
CGACCAGATCCTCCACGACGTGGCGGTCCAGGACCTCTCGATCATCCTCGCGGTGGACCGCGCGGGCCTGGTCGGGGAGGACGGACCGACTCACCACGGCGCTTTCGATCTATCGTTCCTGCGCATAATCCCCGGATTGACGGTGTTCTCGCCCAAAGATGAAGCCGAACTCCAGAGCTTGCTTGCGACAGCGCTCAGTTTGGATGGACCCTCCGCCATCCGCTACCCGCGCTCACCGGGTCTGGGGGTGGAGCTGCCTCGCCCGATCCGCCCGATCGACGGGCCATGGTGCGAGATATTGAGCCGTGGCGACGACCTGGCTATTCTAGCCACCGGTGCCGGTGTACAGATCGCGCGCGAGGCCGCGATCCTGCTCGCCTCGTGTGGCATCTCGGCGACAGTTGCTAACGTCCGTCGCCTGCATCCGCTGGACTCTGAGACCCTCCTAGGCATACTGGAGAGCCATTCGGCTGCCGTGACGGTGGAAGAGAACGCTTTGGCCGGCGGGTTCGGATCCGCCATCCTCGAGTTGCTCAAGGATGCAGACTTGACCATACCGATAGCGCGGGTGGGGCTGCCGGACCACTTCGTCGACCAGGGACCGNNTGACGCCCGAAAACGTGGCGAAGGTAGGCTTGGCTCTGCTGAACGGGAAATCAACGGCAGGGAGCTAGAGGCCGGTGGGATCGACTCCTCGCATGCGGCTGGACGAGTTGGTCGTAGACCGGGGGCTCGCAGAAAGTCGCTCACTCGCCCGCAGCCTGATCATGGCCGGCTTGGTCACGGTAGACGGTACGCTGCGGGACAAGCCCGGCACACCGATCCCAGTCAGCGCGGACGTCGCGGTCAAGCAAAGGCCTCGTTATGTCTCGCGGGCCGGCGAGAAGCTCGGCAACGCACTAGACAGATTCGGCATCACTGCCG
>PMIZ01000029.1:944-2589 GCA_003157225.1 Actinomycetota bacterium
GGTAAACGCGCGATACCTTACTCCAGCCCAGTTGCCGTTCGTGCCAGACGCTGTGACGATGGACGTCTCCTTCATCTCTGTGGAAAAGGTCTTGCCCGCGGTGCTCGCCTGCATGGCCCCTCGGTTCTGGGGACTGATCCTTGTAAAACCTCAGTTCGAGGCAGGGCCGGAGAGCGTGGGCCGCGGAGGCATCGTCCGCGATCCCCGGGTGCATCGCGACGTGTTGGTAAGGGTCGCAACATTCGCGGTCGCCGAGCTCAAAGTAGAAGTTCGACGGATCTGCGACTCCGGGCTTCCAGGGACGGACGGGAACGTGGAGTTCTTCCTCCACATCCAGCGAGGTGGAGAAAAGGGTCTNNACAGGCGGCCAGTGACGTGAGAGACCCGATTCAGCGTTTACTCGTACTTACCCACACGAAGGCGGAGGTGTCCTCCGCCACTCTTAGCGAAGTCTTGGCTCGCCTGTCTCGGCGCGAAGTCGCCGTATTGATGCCGCCATCGGAGTGGGAGAAGCACGCCCAGGTCATAGGTGCGTACCCGAATGTCGGCTCGGCCAATGAGCCGATGGATCTGCGAGGTGTCGGTTTGTGCCTGGTCCTGGGGGGCGACGGCACGATGCTGAGGGCCTTCCACGTGACCAGAGACATGGCCATCCCGGTCGCGGGGATCAACCTTGGGCGCGTCGGTTTCCTGACCACCCTGAGAACCGGGGACCTAAGCGCGGGGCTGGATCGTCTGCTAGATGGCGATTTCACGGTGCACACCCTCCAGGGGCTGGTGGGATCGGTGCCCGGCGCGACTTTCAACGCCGCCAACGATATCGTTGTTACAAAGGGAGACGTGTCGCATCTCTGTTCACTTTCCCTCGCGATCAACGGCGTCACGCTGTTCGAGGTGCTGTGTGACGGCGTGGTGGCGGCGGGTTCGGCCGGCTCCTCGGCATATAGCCTCGCTGCCGGGGGACCACTTCTCGGCATTGAAGTACAGGCGTATGTCATAACCTTCGTGGCACCCCATTCCATAGGTGTGAGGCCGATCGTGGCCGCCCCGGGCGACGTGCTGGAGATCACGAACGTAGCCGACGATTACGCGGTCTTCGTAGATGTCGACGGTCAGCGTCTGGCCACTCTCGCACCGGGAGGCAAGCTCAAGGTCACCATGGGCGGGCCTCGCGCTTTGCTGGCTTTGCTCGAAGGGGATAGTCTCTACCTCCATTTCCGCGACCGGCTACTCTAAAGGCTGCGCGCTTCCGTGCTGGTGTCTCTCACCATCCGCAATTTCGTGCTCATCGAGGATGCGGTGCTCGAGTTTGCGCCGGGTCTGACGATCCTCACGGGNNGCGGACGTCCCGCCCTCGGTATCCGAGCTGGTCCCGTTGCTACCCGGGGAAGTGATCGTCACTCGCCGACTATCGAAGCAAGGCCGCAACCGCTGTTTCGTCAACGACACGGCCGTGACGGTGACGACCTTGGGCGATCTCGTGGGAACGCTCTTGTCTTTTGCGGGTCAGCACGAGTACCGGCGCCTCCTGGAACCGTCGTATCAGCTTCAAGTTCTGGATGCATGGGGAGGTGAAAGTCTACTCGAACTCGGGTCCAGATACCGTCAGGCCCATGCCGCAGCACGGGAGACCTCCAGGATTCTT
>PMIZ01000029.1:2594-2824 GCA_003157225.1 Actinomycetota bacterium
GAGCTCTTACGCTTCCAGGTCTCTGAGCTCATGCAGGCAAAGCTGTCCGAGCAGGAGGAGCGTGAGCTCCAGGCCGAGCAACGAGTGCTGGCTCGGGCCGAGGACATCTTGAAGGGGGTGGCGGAAGCCGCCGCTCTCTTGAGTGACGACCGCGACTCACCGGACTCGCTCACTCTCCTCGCCCAGGCTTCCGCCCGGCTCGCCGGGCTGACGGGTGTGGATGTGTCGCT
>PMIZ01000279.1 GCA_003157225.1 Actinomycetota bacterium
CATGGGAGGGACGCCGGCATGAGTCTGCTTCGCATTGAGAACGCCAGCGTCTACTACGAGGATTTCCAGGCCCTCTACGACATCGATATCAGTATCGAGGAGGGCGAGATCTTCGCCTGCATCGGGGCTAACGGCGCTGGCAAGAGCACCATGCTCAAGACCGTGGCCGGGGTCCTCAGACCACGGCGGGGGCGGCTGCTTTTCGACGGTGAGCCGATCGACCAGATGCCCCCCTACAAGCGGGTGGAATTGGGAATCTCGTCGGTTCCCGAAGGCCGCCGGGTGTTCCCCAGCCTTACCGTCCATGAGAACCTGCTGATAGGCGCGTATCGCAACCGCAAGGGTTCCTGGACGACGGATGCCATCTACGAGCTCTTCCCGTTGCTCAAACCCCTGAGGAAGCGGCAGGCTTCGGGCTTGTCGGGTGGCGAGCAGCAGGCGCTCGCCATCGGCCGCGCGCTGATGGCCAATCCCCGGTTGATACTGATGGACGAGGTGTCTTTGGGCCTCGCGCCGGTGGTCATCAAGCGAATCTATGAGGCTTTTCCGATTCTGCTCGAGAACGGTTGCACCATTCTGGTGGTAGAGCAGGACGTGCAACACGTACTCACTGTGGCTACTCACGTCGCCTGCTTCCTTGAGGGCAGGATCGCCCTGCAGGGAGTCCCGAGTGAGCTTTCGAGCGAACAGATAACCGCGGCCTACTTCGGGGTGTAGTCATGGCTTCTTGGCTCAACACGATCATCCAAGGAATCCTCCTGGGGGGCCTCTACGCCCTGTTCGCCGTAGGCCTCTCGCTGGTGTTCGGCACCATGCGTCTGGTCAACCTGGCGCATGGCGACCTGTCCGTGCTCGCCGCCTATGTCGCCCTCATACTCGTGGGTACCGGCACGGCCCGGTTCAACCCGCTGTACTCGATCCCCATGGTCATGGTGATCATGTTCGTGATCGGATACGCGCTCCAGCGCGGTCTGCTCAACTTCATCGTACAAAAGGGCGACGTCCAGGGCGTTATCGTCACCTTCGGTCTCTCCATTGTGATCATGAACGCCCTTCAGCAAGCATTCACCGCCAACTCCCGGGGCCTCGACGCCGGCAAGGTGGAGAACGTGAGCATCACCATCAGCAAAGGGCTGGCCATAGGCTGGCTGCCCCTCATGATCTTCCTGATGGCCTTGGTGGTGATCAGCGCCTTACAGCTCTACATGGGCCGCACCAAGATGGGCCGGGCGTTCCGTGCGGTCTCCGACGACCAGGAAGCGGCTCGCTTGATGGGTATCAACACGAAGCACCTCTGGGCTGTCGCCATGGGCGTGGCGCTGCTCATCCTGAGCATCGGCGGGGTGATGCTTGGCATTCGCACCACGTTCAATCCGCTACTGGGCAGCGACCGCCTCATCTTCGCGTTCGAAGCCGTGATCATCGGAGGGATGGGCTCCGCTTGGGGGACTCTTCTCGGCGGCATCATCCTCGGGGTCGCGCAGCTCGTCGGCGCGAAGGCGTTCGGTGCCCCGTGGCAGATCCTCGCAGGCCACGTGGTCTTTGTGATCATTCTCGCCTTGAGACCTCAAGGCTTGCTTGCGAAGACGGTGACAGCGTGAGCGCGGCTACCAGAACAACCAATGCGGGCGGCCGGAGGTTCACGGTCTGGGTCGCCAATCGGACCAACCTGGTGCTCCTGGCCTTGGGCGTAGTGGTGCTCGTCCTGCTGGCGGTCTTCCCGGTGTTCGCGCCGTCTGCCTGGGTCCGGAAGCTGGTGGAGTTCTTCGCGTACCTGGCTCTGGCGGAGATGTGGAACCTGATGCTGGGCTACGCCGGCCTGATCTCGGTCGGACAGCAGGGCTTCATCGGCATCGGCTTCTACACGCTCTGGCTATTCTCCGACGTCATCCACATCAACCCGCTCATAAGCGTGGTCTTCGCCGCGATCGGCGGCGTCATCATCGCCCTGCCTGCCGCTGCCCTGGTCTTCAGGCTGCGGGGCGGCTATCTGGCCATCGGCACCTGGGTTATCGCGGAGATCCTGCGACTCATCGTCGCCAACATCAAACGGACCGGCGGTGGATCAGGGATCACGGTCCAGGCCGCGAGCAAGATGGAGATGCGGCTCGGTCCGGCTGCCTATATGCCGCGAGTGTACTGGTGGTCTCTGGCCATAGCTGTTATCGCCATCGCCGTCACCTATCTATTGCTGCGGTCGCGCACAGGTCTTGCCTTGAAGGCCATGCGCGACAACGATCTGGCCGCTGAGAGTAGCGGTGTCAACCTCTGGCGCACCAAGATGTACACGTACATTATCGCGGGTGCCGGTTGCGCAATGGTGGGCGCCGTCGAGGCGCTGTACTCGCTGCGCGTCCATCCGGCCTCGGCGTTCAACATCACGTGGACTGCCTACCTCATCTTCATAACGGTCATCGGTGGTATCGGCACCATCGAGGGTCCCATCATCGGCACTATCATCTTCTATGTGCTACGCGAGGAGACCAGCAAGTATGGCACCTGGTACTTCATCGCCCTGGGCATCCTCGCGATCGTTGTGACCATCTGGAGTCCTGCGGGGATATATGGATGGGTGGTCAGGAAGACCAACTTCATGTTGTTCCCGCTTCAGCGGAAACTGCGGTATCTCGATAGCGGTGCTCCTGAGCTCAAGACAGACGGCGAAGAGGCCGTCGCCTAGGAGCTGATGGGTGCCGATCTGCATGTGCGTTCGGTGGCCCGGGCCGTGTCCATCATGGAGCAGTTCACGATGGAGCGGCCCGAGCCCAATCTCACTGAGATAAGCGCGGGCATCGGGCTCAGCAAGAGCACAGCTCATCGCTTGCTGAGCACCCTTGAGGACGCCGGCATGGTGGATTTCAACCGCAAGAGCGGTCGCTACCGTCTCGGGCTCAAGGCCTTCCGCTTTGGATCTGTCGCGTCGAACAGCATGGATCTGGTCAAGCAGGCGGAGCCACTTCTGCGCGGCATCGCCGAAGAGACCGACCAGACCGCGCTGCTGCTTGTGGTCGACGGCGGCGAGGCTCTCTGTCTGCGGCGTTTCGAGGGGCACCAGCAGGTGCGGGTCTTGGTTCTCGATGCAGGCAGGCGCGCTCCTTTCAACTGCGGTGCGGCTCAGCGCGTGCTTCTGGCCTATCTGCCCGAGGAACAGTGGGAAGACGTGATCGCCCATCACACCGTCAGGATGACGCAGTACTCCCTCACCACGCGCGAAGAGCTGGAGCGTGATCGCAGGGACATTCGAGAGCGGGGCTGTTCGATGGGCTGGGAAGATTCCACCCTGCACGCGTGCACGCTGGGCGCACCGGTGCGAGGTGCGGATGGCGCCGTCGTGGCCGCGGTGAGCATCCTCGGCATCGTGCAGCAGTTCCCGGCCGAGCGTCTCCCCGCGCTTATCCGGCGCGTCATGCAACTGGGTGATGACTTATCGTCTAGAATTGGGTATGTGTCCTACTAGGACAAGCAATGATTTCGCTCGTCCGCTGGGACGTTCGGAGGAAGGAGCAGTTCATGCCGAGTTGGATCGGCCCATGGGAAATCGCGATCGTACTGGTCCTGGCGCTGGTCATCTTCGGCCCCCGCAAGCTCCCCGAGCTTGGTTCCTCGCTCGGCAAGTCCATCAGGGGCTTCCGGAAGGGGCTCAAAGAGGGTCAGGACGAGGTGAAGTCGACGGTCGCCGAGGTTCGCCAGGCGACAGGCCTGGACGAAGTCAAATCGGCAGTCGCTGAGGTGCGGCAGGCTGTGGACATGAAGGACATGAAGGATGCCCTGTCACTGAAGTCCGACGTCGCGGACTCGGTGAGTGCCGCGGACACGCCCAAGTCCGAGTAACTCTCCCTCAGGCCTACATGCCAATCGCGATGGGGGCGGGAGAGAGTTTCGTCTATCTCGAGATCGCGGAGGCGATGCGGCGTCTGATCGTGTCCGGCGAGCTTCCCGCCGGAGAACGCCTACCCTCGGTGCGCGCGATGAGCGAGCGCTGGCGATGCACGCCCAACACCGTGAGCCGAGCCTACTCTCTGCTGGCCAGCGAGGGCCTTATCTCCGCCCATCGCGGGGGAGGCACGCGAGTGGCCTGGCCGGCCGGCCACCAGGGGGAGACTGCTTCGCCCGAGTGGCAGTGGGCCAGCCTGGTGAACCGGGCCGAGAGCTACCTTCTGGATGCTCTGAACCAAGGCCATACCGCGGCTCACGCCGAGGCGGCGCTTGCGGCTGCCATAGCTCGCTGGCAGGAACTTCGCCGCCGCCCCGCGCCGGCCCGCGCAGGCGTCTCGGGGGAAGTGGTAGGTAGCCAGGCACGATTCTCGGGAAGTCACGACCTCTCCGTGGAGTTGCTGGCGCGATTCCTCAGCGAGCGGGAGCCGGCGGTGACCATGTCTACTGACTTCGTTGGGAGTCTGGGCGGGCTCATGGCGCTCACGCGCGGCGAGGCGGACATCGCCGGTTCGCATCTATGGGACGAGCAGACCGGAACGTACAATGTGGCCTTCGTACAAAGGGTGCTTCCCAACCGGACCACCGTGCTGCTCAATCTCGCGCACCGCATCCAGGGCCTCATCGTGCCCCACGGCAACCCGCAGGGATTGGCCTCCGTCTCCGATCTCGGCAAGCCGGGGGTGGTGTTCGTCAATCGCCAGCCCGGTTCCGGGACGCGGGTCTGGCTGGATACCCGCCTCAAGGCAGCCGGTCTGTCCCCCGACCGGGTAGCCGGCTACGATCGCGAAGAGTCGACCCACATGGGCGTCGCTCGGGCGGTATCCGAGGGAGAGGCCACGGCAGGCCTGGGCATAGCGCCGGCCGCGACCGCATACGATCTGGGTTTTGTGCCGCTGGGCAAGGAACGGTACGACCTCGTGGTACCGTTCGAGATATGGGAGTCTCCCACCATCCGGGCGCTCCGGTCGGTCGTCTGCTCGGGTACCTTCCAGGAAGCGGTCAAGGCGCTGGGGGGGTACGACATCTCCGATACCGGCACGGAGATCATCCTTTCCTGAGGCTGAGCTTGACGCGGTGTTAGTCTTAGCAGGACGTCGTATCGCAAGGAGGGAGCAACGTGGGCACGACTCTGACCAAAGAGGATGTCATTCGCCAAGTCGAAGAGAATGACATCAAGTTCATCCGCCTTTGGTTCACCGACGTGCTCGGCTTTCTCAAGAGCCTCGCCATCACTCGCAGAGAACTCGAACGCAGCCTAGACGAAGGGATGGGGTTCGACGGCTCGTCCATCGAGGGTTTCGCCCGTGTCCAGGAATCCGACATGGTGGCCATGCCCGATCCCACCACCTTCGCGATCCTGCCCTCCATGCCCGAGAACGGGCAGACTGCTCGCATGTTCTGCGACATCGTGCAGCCGGACGGCCGGCCCTACGAGGGCGACCCGCGATATGCGCTCAAACGGATGCTGGGCAAAGCCGCGGACATGGGCTACACGATGTACGTGGGGCCCGAGCTCGAGTTCTTCTACTTCAAGGACAGCGCCCACGCTGAGCCCCTCGATCGCGGCGGCTACTTCGATCTCACCTCGCTCGATGTTTCCACCAGTGTGCGGCGGGAGACGGTGACCGCCCTAGAGGAGGTGGGCATCGAGGTCGAGTACGCGCACCATGAGTGCGGGCCTTCTCAGCACGAGATCGACCTTCGCTACAAGGATGCCCTCAATATGGCCGACACAGTGATGACCTACAAGATCACCGTTAAGGAGATCGCCCGCAGGTAT
>PMIZ01000161.1 GCA_003157225.1 Actinomycetota bacterium
CTTCTGCTGTGGGGCGGGCGGCGGCAGGATGTGGCTCGAAGAGGACGAGGGGGAGCGCATAAACTTGCTGCGCACCGACGAAGTGCTCAGCGCGGGGGCGGACATCGCGACTGTTGCCTGTCCCTACTGCCTGACCATGCTCAAGGATGGTGTCGACCACCGCGAAGCGGCCGGCCGCATGCGGGTCATGGACGTGGCCGAGGTGTTGCAGTCGGCGCTCGTCGGCAAGGTGCTCGAGGTGGGCCAAGCCGTATAATACGGATGTTTCTTTGCGGATTCGCTTGCCGTCATGCGGACCCTGATCAAGGGGGCTCAGGTGATACGAGTTCTCAGCATCGGCGACCTGGAGCGCGTCAGCGGGGTACCGCGGACGACGATCCACTACTACCTGCGCCAGGGTCTGCTGCCTCGTCCTCAGAAGGCGGCCGCCAGTCGCTCCCTCTATACCGAGCAGCACGTTGAGATCTTGCGCGAGATCGACAAGCTGAAACAGGCGGGTCTTTCGATCGCCGAGATCGAGGGCAGGCTGCGGCAGCGCGTCGATCAGGCCAACGAAGTCACCGTAGATCTGGCGGCTCAGGAATACGATCGGCTGCACAACCGCATTCTCGCCCTGGGCGTACGGGAGTTCGCTTCGAAGGGCTACAAGAGGACGCACGTGACCAGCATGATGCGCCAGTTGGGTATCACCGCTACGGTCTTCTACGGTCACTTCGCCAGCAAGCGCCGGCTCTTGGCAGAGTGCGTGAGTGTTCTCATGAAGTGGAGCCTGGCCTACGCTGACGAGAAGACAGCCTCGCTCGACGATCCGGCGGAGCGGCTCATCTGGGAAGCCTTCGCGCACTCCCGCGTGTTTGAGCTCGGCACGGCGGCGTTTGCCGTCATCAGGGTGGAAGGCACTCAGGACGACGCGGACCTGCGAAAGTCCATAGAGGACGGGCTGGCCGGAACGGTGTCGCGCATCATGAAGGAGCTTCCGGCACCGGCCTCCTCAACCGGAAAGCGGCCTATTCGTGACGAACTCATCGCTCTGAGCCTGCTCGGGGCCTGGGAGCAGACAGCCTTCGATGCAACCTCGCGTACCAAGTACAGCCGGAGGGATGTGCTGCGGGCTCATCTCTGGCTCTTCCTTGCCACCCAGGCGGCTCTCAGGGGCGAGGTCGACATCGACTCTCGCCTGGCGCGGTACGAACCGCTGATATCGACACTGGCTGGTCAGTTGCCCCCACTGCCGCCCATTCTCGAGCGGGAATCGTCCAGCAGCGTCACAAGTGCGACGAAGGCATAACCTCTCCGCTCATGTGTGGACTCAAGGAGAGCCCGCAGCGCCCCCGCAGGTGGCCGCCTTCCGCTGGATTGGATGGCCGGTTCTTACCGGGACATGCCGGTTATTGACCGTAGGGAGCGTGCCCCATATCCCTAGCGAAAGTGGGTCGCAGAAGAGCCGTGTCCATGACGATGTGGAGTGCAGAGATCCTATCCCCCTCCAGCTCCATCACGGCCACCAAATCGAATTCGTGTTGGGCTCCTGTGGCAAGGAGATTGGAGAAGTGCGCCCAGTAGCCCGTCGTGGTACCACCGGATATGGTCTCTCCCCGCCCCAGAAGGCCGAGCAATGTCACCTGCGTCTTCGAAGACGACCTGAAGAACTCAGTGTAAAAACCACGAGCTGGCATCTTTCCATACATCGGCGAGTAGACAACACCAGCCGGTGCAAAAAGCTCCATGACCGCATCAATGTTGCGCCCTTCGAGTTCCGCTAGGTACCGCATTACCACGCCGTTTTCCGGCGTGTCTGCAAATCTCGGCGCCTGAACTTGCTCTTGCTCTATCTCGTGATGCTCACTCATGATGATTCTCCTGCCATTCCGGGCTGAAGCTAACAAGAACGAACTCTAGGAGGCCTATGACAGTTCCAGAAGCGACGAACCAGCGCCATATCACAACGTGATGGACTTGGCCGCATAGCTTTCGCGCATGGACTCATCATACCCTTGGACAACACTGAACTGAAGAAGGCCGGCCTGTTCACGCGCACCCGGCCCGGCACGAGACCGCCGCCCTTGTCAAAGGAGGTGAGAAGAGCTAGAAGTATCTGATGAGAACGGGTGGGGGATTAGTTGGCGTTGGACCTGGGGAATCACCCGGCGTTCGACAAGAGACGACAATACACGGACCGCGCGGCGATGGGTGGAATCCGACCAGGAATGTCGACAGTGGAGGTCAACAATGTTCAAGGTAAGAGCGATCGTAGTAGCATTCCTCGGTAACGAGGAGCTCTATCCTTGCCACATGGGCCACAAGGTCGGGGATGAGGTCATCTTCGATGGCGAAAGCTACAGCGGGCGGCTATGCCCGGACGTCTGGCCCCTCATCGCTACCAAGGTCTCAGCCCTCCACCAGGCCGGCCCGCGCTATGTGGAGTGGGCCTCCTACTATCCCTTCTGGTATTGCCCGCCCAGCTTCGCGGACCCGTCCAAGAAGAAGTACGACGGCCTCGGCTACCGCTGCAATCTGAACACCATCATCCCTCCCCCGCACGACATGGCCAACCTTGTTCCGCCCGATTCCTTTCGCTGGCCGCCTCATGACACAAGGGACATCCTGACGACGGCCACGGTGACCTGCCCTGATGGCCGGACATCGATGGTGGTCAAGTTGGAGGCCTTCGATCTGAGCGAGAAAGGCTTTGACACCCCCTTCTTCAGACGGCAGATGGCTATGCTGCTCAAGTTGCAGACCAAAGGCGACTTGCAGGCCGACGGGATCCTCGCAACCTTCACCAAGTCCCAGATAGAGGATATCTATCCTCCCCTCAGCGCCATCCTCGCGCAAATGCTGCTGGAAGAGCTGATCCTGATGGGATACGTCGCGATCCAGGACGGCACGGCCTCCATTACCGCCAAGGGCAACGACAAACTAAGAGATTTCCAGAGCCACCTACCAGACGACGACAGAGAAGTCTTTGCACGGTACCAGCAGTAGCTAGAGAAGACGGGTGTACTCGCGCTTCGGGCTATCCCGCTGCGCGAGCGCGGACGTCAGCTTATCGCGGCGCCGGACACATCCACCACGTTCGCGCCGCCGTCGACTACGAGAACGGCGCCGGTCATGAAGGATGAGTCTTCGCCCGCCAGGAACGCGCAGACCGCGGCGATCTCGCCGGGCGAGGACACTCTGCCCATCGGCACGACCGACCCGAACTTCTGCAAGATGCCGTCGATGTCCGTCCCCACTCCTTTCGCGAGCCCGGAGACGGCCTCTTCGAGCATCTCGGTCCTGGTCGCTCCCGGACACACGACGTTGCAGCGAATCCCCAAGCGACTGTAATCGAGCGCCACTTGCTGGGTGAGATAGATGAGGCCTGCCTTGGAGGTGCCGTAGGCGGGAGCAGCAGGCATGCAGCGCAGCCCGCCTACGGAGGCCATGTTGATAATTGAGCCACCTTCTCTTTTGATCATGTGAGGAATCGTCTCCTTCATCAGCAAGAAGGGACCGGTGAGGTTGATCTCGAGGATCCGCCGCCAATCGTCGGGGTCGAGCTCGGCGACAGGTGCTTGGACATCGCTGGCCGCGTTGTTCACCAGTATGTCTATGCCACCGCCCAGAGCGAGCGCGGCCGCAACCATCCGCTTTGCGTCCTCATGAGACGAGACGTCTCCGGGACAGATCGCTACCGACCCCACGGGAAATGCGGCCGCTTGCTGCTCCAGCTTTTCTTTGCGGCGGCCGGTGATACAAACCTTCGCCCCTTCGGCCACAAACCGTTTGGTGATGGCGGCGCCGATGCCGGTGCCGCCTCCCGTCACGAGCGCCGTTTTGCCTTCTAGCTTCATGTCGCCCCCAAGCTCCAGTGACTCGGTCATTCCAGTTCGATCCCCATGGCAGTGGCTACCACCAGGGGCAGATCAAATACCTTCAGATCGATCTGTGCTTCTGTCGCCGCTCTGTTCATATGCTGATAGCAGGTAGTGCAGGCCGTTACTACCGTATCTGCGGCTTGTTTGCCCTGTTCCAGCCGTTTCTTCGTCACTGCCTCGGTGAACTCCGGATAGCAGGCGGAGGTGATCTTCATGCCTGACCCGCAGCAGTGCGACCACTTGCCGCTCGGCTCCATCTCCACAAGCTCGACACCGGGGATGCTCTTGAGGACCTTTCTGGGCTCCTCGAGCACGTGGCAGTACCTGCCCAAGAAGCAGGGGTCGTGGTAGGTCACCTTCTCGTCAAGCGGCCGGGTGAAGGCGATCTTCTTCTCGTCAATGAGCTGCGAGAAGAGCTCGGCCACATGCACCACCTCGAAGGGCAGCTCGCCGGCGATCAGCCGGTAGTCGACCTTGAGCGTCTTGTAGCAGTGAGCGCAGGACG
This sequence comes from Actinomycetota bacterium, assembly GCA_003157225.1. The sequence continues at coordinate 4,366 of PMIZ01000161.1, forward strand.
TGATCACCCGCTTGGCCCCCGCCTTCGCGAACGCGTCGATGTTCTGGGCCGCCTTCTTCTCGAGGATGGCGGTATTGCCGTCATGGCCGGGGATGAGGCCGCAGCACGTCTCGTCTTCAGCCAAGTAGGCCACCTCGATGCCCGCTTTCTGGAGGATAGCGGTGGTGGCTTTGAGGCTTTCCGGTCTCTGGAAGCGAGCCACACAACCGGCAAAGTAGAGGTCGGCTCCGGCCGTCGGGAGACCCTCGACGCTCCTGGCAAGCTTCCGCGCCCCGAAGATGTTGCCCAGCTCGTCCACGTGCGCGTCGATACGGGGCAGAGGGTCGGGGAGTCTGGCCCCCCGCTCGACCAGTTCGTCCCGTATGGCCAGGTTGGCCGTGAGTGGGCGCAGCTTGTAGCAGATCTCCGAGCACATGCCGCAGCCGGTGCAGGTGTAAAGGACCTTCATGACATCGTCGGAGAGGGAATAGTCGGGGTCGTCGTTGATATCGGCCGCCATGTCGCCCCGCGCTACGGCCGTGTAGGCCCGAAACTTGAAGTACTCGTACGACGGGCACTTGTCCAGGGGAGGCGCCCACTCCGGAGGAGGTAGCTCGACGAAGTTGTGGGGAACGATGGGCCCGTGGGCAAAACAGGCCCCGCACTGCGTGGAGCAGATGGTCCAGGTGTCGAGGAAGTCCCTATAGAACTTGCGTTTGCCGCCGCTCGGTTTGCCGGCGTCGGATTCGCCGCCCTTCATCGCTTACCGCCGATCTCGAAGGTGCCCGGGCTCAGGATGTCGTCGGGATCGAGAGCCTGCTTGATGGTCCGTAGGAGGTCGAATTCGCTCTTCTGGTTGGTCCAAGCGTAGTCCGGGCAGAGCGGCGGTACCGGCTCCTGAAAGAGCCCGCCCCTTTGGCCGTACCAGCCCCTGACTTCCTCCCGGCACCCGAGGTAGGCGTCGACCTGCTCGGGCTTACTGTCGTCGAGGAACACCCAGTACTGCTCGCACATGATCTGGCGCTTCATGGGGTAGCTGTCCCAGACCGGATGGAAAGGCATCTGGTCTAGTCCGTACTTGTGGACCAGCTCCAAGTGTAGGTTGTAGACCTCTTTGGTCCAGGTGGCGGGGAACATGAGCTTGTCCATGATGAACATGTAGCCCCGCCTGCCCAGCGTCTCGGACATGATGTTGGGAGGAACCGTTGGGCGGATGCGGGGATGTCCGGCGAAGAACGCTCCCGGCCAGCTGTGGTACCAGTGGCCGGCGAGGCCCGGCAGGTACTTGCCGCCGTTCCCCTCGAAGATGTCGGAGATGACCTCCTCTTTGCCCCTGAGTTCCCTCTCGTTCTCGGCGGTGGCCATCACGGTTATGTCGAAGTGGCTGCCCTCTGGAAAGTCGAAGGGGCCTTCGATGATCCAGCGGTACTTATCGTTCAAGTGGATGTCGAAGCTCTCGATGTTGGTGGCCTCGACGATGGTCTTCTGCACGGCATCGATGCCCTCGCGCGGCCAGTGATAGGCGTGAAAGGCAAAGTGTTTCGGCCGCTTCAGGCATTGATAGGCGACCTTGGTGACGATCCCCAAAGCGCCGTTCGATTTGGCGAAGAGCCCCACCAGGTCCGGCCCGGTGACGTAGCGGTAGAAGGGTCCGAAATCCGTGTGGGCGTAGGCCATGGCCCCTACTCTCGTTATCTCCCCCGAAGGCAGGACCACTTCGAAGCCCTCGACTAGATCGATCAGGGGCCCGTACCGGGTCTTGCCGTACCCAGTGGCGGGAAGAATGGCGGACGATGCCACGCTGGCCGCGGGACCATAGAATGGCGTAGGCAAGTGCAGCCCTCTATTCCAGAGTTCCTGCGCGAGCCTATAGAAGCTGCACCCCGGCTCGACGACCGCCTTGAGCGTCTCCGGATCGATTGAGATGATCCTGTCCATGGGAGAGAGATCGAGGAGGATGCCTCCCCGAAAGGCGCCCGCGAGGCCGCCGCCTCCCAGAAGGCCTTTGGGGGTTATAGGCACTTTGTAGGTGTTGGCGGCCTTCACGACCTCGGACACCTGCTCGGTGGTCTCTGCCAACACCACGATGTCGGGTCGCAGGTGCTCAGACCACTCTCTGCCAAGCCAAGGGTTGTACTTGTAGCCCTCGCAGACAGCCTTCTCGCTCGAGACCCGGCTCGGACCTACGATCGCCTCTAGTGCCCGCAAAATATCCATGTCGATGGCCCCTCCTTCAAGTGTTCCAGCGCCAGCAGTCGGCCGTCAGACTCAGGAGGTGCCCCGCTCGCCCGGTGTGGCCGCACCTAGGCTTCCAGCCGAGCGCCCTCCGCCGCTACGATCAGCGGATGAGCAAGCAGGACGTCATCGGTGGCCATCCAACCGAACACCTTGCGCACCAGATAGGGGGCCGCTACGTTCGCCATGCCGTAGACCTCTTCCTCTGCGTGCTTGAGATGGGCCTCCACAAATCCATCGGGTGTGGCGACCGGAAAGGAGAAGGTGCCGGTAATGCCGCCGGGCCCCGGCTCCATGAGAATGCTCAACAGAACCGCGCGCTCGGAGTCAAGAACGTTCATCGCCTTGGCGGTTTCCGCGGACTTCGCCACTGCCACGGCCTTCTCCGCTTCCTCGTATACGATCCGATACGCCGCCAACCTGCCGTTGATCCGCTCCCACGCGATGTGGGTGGCACCGGGTCCGAGAATCTTCTTCTCCCACTGCAAGCCGACGTGAGCTGGGTGCCAGAGCCGATAGCTGTCACTGTCGAAGTTGGTTAGGTACCAGTCGAGCATGACAGGCGAAACAGCGGGCAACTTGTTATGGACTGTGAAACTCTTCCATTGCCCCTCGGATTCGTCGCGCCAGCGGCGGAGCTCCACTTCATGGTGGACTGCCTCGAGCCAGTCGTTCACCGTGACTTCCATTGCCACTCCTGTCTACGCGGTGTTGCCGGGTGAGCGCGGGTAACCCGCGCTAACCCGGCAGTCGGAAGTTGGCCCTAGGTTGTTACTGTTTCTGGGGCGAGCACGTGTACTGGTACTTGAACTGACCGCCCACGACCTTCCACACGTAGTATCCGTTGTGGACGCCGACGTGGTCGTCCGCGGTGTAAGTGAACGTGCCTGTGGTGCCCTGCCAGTCCTTGGTCGCTTCGATGGCGTCTCTGATCTTCGCGCGGTCGTCGCCGGCCGTGAGCATCGCGTTGTAGAGGATGTGGATGGCGTCATAGCCGAATCCCGCGAACATGTCGGGGGGCTGGTTGTACTTCGCGGTATAGCGAGCCGTCACATCCATCAACAACTGCTTGGCAGGATCGTCCGCGGGTATCTCGGCAGCGTTGATGATGCCCGCCGAGGGACCAATAACCCCTTCGAGCGCTTCAGGTCCCTGCATCTGCAGGGATACCGGCAGAGGGATCGAGGGCTCGCAGATGATCGGGAGAGTAAACCCGAGTCCCTTCAACCCCTTGCTGATGATCGGGAAGTGGACGACGTTCGACAGCAGGAGCAATGCGTCCGGCTTGGTGCTCTTCAGCTGATCGGCGATCTTCGTGATGATAGGCGATACATCGGGGTCACCGTCGTTCCAGGTGTCCGGCATCACGACGAGCTCTGGCTGCCCACCATTTGCTTTGATGAGGTCTTGCAGGACGGGAATATGATCGACCGAGGTGGGCAGACTGTCGGCGATGGTGAGAATCTTCTTGTAGCCCTCCTTCTGGAAGAGCTCCATGAAGCACTGGGCGTTGTAGGGTATCGACTGACCAACGCTGAACGACCACTTCATCTTCATGCCCAGGTCGGTCATGGTCGGCGCCATGTAGATGATCTCAGGTACTTGGGCCTTCTCGGTGATCTCCTTCACTGCCGGTACGCCATAGGGAATGAAGGGGCCGAGTACGGCTGCTACCTTAGTCTGTTCGATGAGCTTCGTCGCGGCGCTGGTGGCCTTCTGCAGGTCGGAGCCGTCATCTTCGATGGATAGCGCGATTGGGCGCCCGTTGACGCCACCGGCAGCGTTGATCGCCTCGACTTCCAGCTGAATCGCGTTGAGGGTGCTCGCAGATGGAGAGGCCGCCGCACCGGTCAGCGAGATGATGACGCCGACCTTGATCGGCTCACCGGTGGCCGGTCCAGCGGCGGATGTCGGGGTTGCTCCTCCTGTCGTGGGTGTCACGCTGGTCGGCGTGCTTCCCGTTGTGGGTGGCGCGGCCGTAGTTGCTGTAGACGCCTGTGTGGTCGTGGTCGCGTTGCTGCCGCAGCCGGCCAGCAAGGCCGTCAACAGCAGCAGTAGCACCACAACGACGATAGCTGTCCCCCTACCCCTTTGCATAACTCCTCCTTCTGTCGTCGCCTGTCCTGGTTATCTTCCGCCCGAGGGCAGTCACCCTAGCTTTGGCCCAGGTAGCACTCGCGCACCGCATCCTGTTCGCGGAGCTCGGTCGCCACCCCGGAAAGGACCACCGAACCGGTCTGGAGTACGACAGCTCTATGAGCTATCGCCAGAGCCATCTCAGCATTCTGCTCGACCATCAGGATTGTGATCCCTTGCTGATTGAGCTTGGCCAGGGCCTCGAAGATATGCTCGACAAGCAGAGGAGCAAGGCCCATGGACGGCTCATCAAGCAGGAGAAGCCGAGGTTTGCCCATGAGCGCCCGCCCGATGGCCACCATCTGCTGCTCGCCGCCCGAAAGCGTGCCACAGGTTTGCCGTCGCCGCTCGGCAAGCTGCGGGAAGAGGCTGTATACGAAGGCAAGGTCCGGCGAAGAACGCCGCCGTGGCCCAGGCGAGGGGAGCAAAAGATTGTCCTCCACGGTGAGCGTGGGGAACAACCGCCGCCCCTCCGGCACATGACACACCCCGCGTGCCACGATCCTGGCCGGAGGCAGCCGAGTTATTTCTGCGCCCTCGAAGTGGATGTGCCCGGCATCCGGCTTCAAGATCCCCGAAATGGTGTGCAGCAACGTGCTCTTGCCGGCCCCATTCGCGCCCAACACGGCCACGATCTCGCCTTCGGGTACTTCGAGCGAGACTCGGTGCAGAGCCTTTATGGAGCCGTACGAGGTCTCGACGCCTTCGACCTTGAGAAGCGCGGGCTTTTCCTGCTGCAGTAGCTCTCGAGTCAGACACAGATCGCGCTCACCCCGGTCCACGCCCAGATATGCCTCTATGACGGCCGGGTCCTGGCGGACGATGGCCGGCTCGCCCGACGCGATCAGGTTACCGTGGTCGAGCACGTGCACGACATCTGAAACGCCCATTACGAGCTCGATGTCGTGCTCGACGAGCAGCACGCTGATACCCGCGTCCCGCAAACGCGAGATGCGACCGACCAGATATGCGCGTTCGGCCGGGTTCATCCCGGCGGCCGGTTCGTCGAGCAGCAGCAGGCGCGGCCTGGTCGCAAGCGCCCGGGCGATCTCCACCAAGCGCTGTTGCCCGTACGGCAGGCTCGACGCAGGCTTGTCTGCAGATTCAGCAAGGTCCACCATCTCCAGAGCCTGCAGCGCACCAGCTCTCGACTGCGCTTCTTCCTTGCGCTGCGAACGCAGTCCGAGGCCGCAGGCCAGCATGCGGGCCCGCTCATGTCGGTGGCAGCCTACGAGCACGTTCTCAAGGACGGACATGTTCTGGAAGATGCGTAGGTTCTGGAACGTCCTTGCCATGCCGAGCCGGGCCACGTCGGCCGCGGACAGCTTCTTGACGTCGGTCCCTGCAAAGCGCATCTCGCCGGCAGTCGGCTTCTGTAGCCGGCTGAACACGTTGAACAAAGTGGTCTTGCCCGCTCCATTCGGACCGATGATTGCCGTGACGTCGCCTTCCGCGGCGCTCAGCGACACCTTTCTTAGCGCCTGCAGGCCGCCAAAATCGACGCTCCCTCCGCTGATGGTGAGAATGGGCTCGCCGCGCGGCCTCTCGGCCCGGGGCTGTTCGGTGCACTCAGCTGGCTGTACGGCGAGTCGCCCCTCCGTCGCCAACTGTGCCTGGGGAGTAGTTTCCAGCACCTCAGCAGGCGCGCGAGCACCGATGACCCTGTGGACGAGCGCCATGAAGCGCGGACCCCAGCGGAGCGCCGTCATCCCAGTAGGCAAGAAAAGGAGAAGAAGCACCAGGATGACAGCATAGATCAGCCCGCTGTACTGCTGCGTGCCCGAAAAGCCGTGCACGACCCAGGTCATGACAACGGCGCCAACAAGCCCGCCCCAGAGGCTCTCCGCGCCGCCGAGCAACATCATGATGATGGGCAAGACAGCACCGGCGAAGGAGAAGGTCTCCGGGCTGATGGCGCCGGTAACGAAACCCAAGAGCGAGCCGGCGAGCCCGCAGTACGCAGCGCTAACGACAAACGCGAGCATCTTCCAGTTTGCCGTCCGCACGCCCAGGGTGGACGCGGCGATCTCGCTTGCAGCCACCGCCCGGAACGACCGTCCAGTCCTATGCCGAAGCGCTCTGTCGGTGAAGATAAGGAGCGGCAGCAGGCAGATCCAGACTAGGTAGTACTCGCGCCGGTAGCTGTCGAGGGCAAATCCGAAGAGGTTGAGCGACGGAATCGAGGGTACGCCGTTGACGCCCCCCGTCAGCGAGCGGAGTTGAATCACGATAGTGAGGAAGATCTGCCCGAGCCCTATCGTGGCGAGCGCCAGATAGAAGTAGCGGAGCCGAAGCACCGCTCGGCCGATGATCAGAGCGACTACCGCGCTTGCCGCGGGCCCAACGAAGAGCGCGACCAAAGTGGGGGTGCTGGTCTTCGCGACAAGCAGGGAGGTCGCGTAAGCCCCGATCGCGTAGAAGCAGGAATGGCCGAAAGAAAGCTGGCCGGCGTGGCCAATCACCAGACAGACACTCAAGGTCAGGAGCCCATAGATCCCAGCCGTGGTCATGACACTCAAGCCGTATCCATTGTTCTGGATGAACGGCCAGAGAAGCAACGCGAGGACGATAACGATCTTGACCGTTCGCGAAGGCCTTAGAGCCAGACGGCGCGCAAGGGGAACCCTGGGCGGGTGGCTCTCCCCGGTGGAAACCTCGATGGCCTTGGTCATCTGCCCCCTTCCTCGATGGTTCGCCCGAGAATCCCTGTCGGGCGAAAGTAGAGGATCAGCAGAAGGAGCACGAAAGCGACCGCACTCTTGTAACCGGCCGGGAACGCACCAGTGGCCAAGGATTCACAGATGCCGAGCACGAGTCCGCCCACGACGGCACCCGAGGTCGAGCCCCAGCCGCCCAAGATCGCCGCAACGAACCCATCGAGCCCGAACACTGCTCCCGAGGCGTAGCTTATGGGCATGAGCGAACCGGTGCAGATACCGGCGATGGCGCCAATCGCGGCGCTTATGGCGAAGGCGAGCAGAACCATGCGGTTGGTGTAGATGCCGCTCAGGCTGGCCGCAGTCGGGTCGCTGGCCGTCGCGGTCATCTTCTTGCCGGTCCAGGTGTGGTTGGTGAACAGGTAGAGAACGACCAGCAGGACAACCGTCACACCGATGATCCATAACCCCTGAATGGTAAGGGCGACACCTCCAACCCACACCGACCCACCACCGGTGAAGGCAGGGATGCTTCTCGGGTATCCGCCCCATTTGATGAGGATCAGATTCTCAAAAATCAGGCTGGCTCCGATCGTCGCGAGGATCATGGCCACGAGCGAAGCCTTCATGATCGGCGCGATGATCAGACGGTACATCACTAGACTGATGACGATGATGGTGATGATCGCGAGCACAGCCGAGACGGCGAAGGGCATCTTCCAGTCGGTGAAGTAGAGGAAGGTCGTGTAGGAGCCGAGCATGACGAAGGACCCTTGGGCGAAGTTCACAACCCGCGACGTCCGGTAGATAGTGACATATCCGAGGGCGATCAGGCCGTAGATCGAGCCGGTGATGATGCCTCCGACGAGAAGCTGCAGCCACTTCATCCGACACTCCCACGTCTCTTGAATCGCGATCGGAAGTAGCACCAAATCGCAGAAGAACAGCGAGCGCTACACTACACAGAATCAGGTGTGCAGTCAATGAGTGGAGTGGACGAGTTGTCCACATGCTGAGAAACGGCCTCTTGCAGACCATAGATGCGTTCGGAGTTCCCGCGCAGGATCTGATGTGCCATGGTCAGCGCCTGGTCTTCCGTCAGCAGTGACTCCTCGACCATATCGCGCAGAACCGCGCACAAATCCTCGCGGAAAGTGAGCGCAGAAATCCACAGCTTGAATGGGCTGGTGGCGTCGCTTCCGTAGACCAACTGCGGAGCGATACCCCATTCCAGCCACTCCCTGAGAACATTCTTCAGTGACTGGGCCCCCGGCGTGGGATGGTCCATCCACATAATAGAAGTGTCGAGGTAAAGAGGCCGCGGACGCTGGCCGAAGCTCGCCACCATGAAACCCGCTTCGTGGCAGTAGGGAAAGCCGCCGTGGAGCATCACCATGGTGCATCGGTTGGTGTCGGCGTGCCAGACGAGCTTGTCGAGCAGGGTCGGGTTGTTCCCACGCATGAAGCCTTCTTGGCCGCCGGCTCCGGTATGCATCTGGAAGGGGAGGCCAACCCTGCCACACTCCCACATCACCTTGATCTGCAGGTAGTCCTGGAGCCGCTTGTACCGGGCCGGGCTGTTGTCTTTGGAGTCGTAGATCTCGCGAGCCTCGTCTTCTCCCACCACCTCGAAATCAAGGCCTCTCCAGTAGCCGCAGGAAGACTTAAGCGCGATGACCCCCTGCTCCTTGAGCCGTTCAACGACAGCGGCTATGAATCTCAGGTAGTCATCAAACGAGGTGGGATGCCAATCCAGGTCCTTCTTCAGGTTCTCAGTGGCGATCTGGGCCAGCTTGATGAAGTTCTCGGATTTCATGAGAGGCTTCATCAGGGCAGTGTTATCCAAGGGAATGATGAGCCCATCGGTGAATGCGACCAACCGGAACCGCTCTGGATCGAGCCCCGGGGGTAGGATGGGTCTGCTCAGACCGAGTTCACCGATCAACTCTATCCCGGCCAAGTCCATCACCCGGTGGTATAGCGCGGGCTCATCGGCCTTCGACGCGTTGTAGGCGTCTTGCAGTTGAGCCTTGTTCTCATCGGTGACGGCCGAGTCGGCAAAGTCATACAGCTCGCGAAACATAGGGATCAGCTTGCTGGTCTTGCCGAGAGAGGTGTGGGGTTTGGGAAGGTCAAGCCCGTGGATCTCGGGCGGGAATGGCGGCGCCTGGCCGAGCGCGTCGTTCCAGTAGAAAGGATCCATGATGTGTGCGTGGTGGTCGATTATCTTGATGGCATTGATCTCAGCTTTCAGGTCCATGGCGCGCTCCCTCGCTCGGATGGTGTTCCTGATTCTTCCATTGCATACCGGGCCGCCGATTCTCCGGCGGTGCGGCCCGAGTTGATGGCAAAACCGAACGTGCTGCCCGGCAAGAGGACGTTATAGGTCTCGCACTCCCAGCCCCCAGTGTCGTTTCCTGCGGCATAGAGGCCCGGTATGGGAATCTCCTGGGCGCCAAGGACCTCCATGCGCTCGTTGATCCTGACGCCCCCCATCGTGGTGAGAAGCACGATGTTGCATCTGAGTGCGTAGTAGGGGGGAGTACGCAAGGCCTGGAGATAGATCCGCTCCTTGGCGAAGACAGGGTCGTGACCGTCGTCGCAGAATGCGTTGTACTCCTGCACTGTTGCCCGAAGCACCTGCGGATCGGTCCCCATCCAGCGGGCGATGTCCTCGAGACTCTCCGAAACCCTCACGAGAGGCGTGCCCTGCCGAACAGGTGCGCCGTACACCGCCTGAGTCGGGCAGTTCACCTCGCAGGCCCGGCAGTACTTGCAGTCGGCCATGGTGACAACTGGCCGACTCCCGCACGTCATGCATCTCTCCGACTCCATCTTCGCCATGACGTCGTCAAAGCCGAGCTTCACTTCTCCGAAATCGGCGATCGTCTCGGTCACCGGGCGGGCGGGCGTTTCGATCCTAGCCATCGGGGTCATCCGTTCGCGCGGTGGGTTCTTCATCTTCTCCGGCGGGGCAGAGGCTCTATGTTCTCGGTCTTCTCCCCGGAGGTAGCGGTCGATGGATTGGGCCGCCCTCCTACCGTCGGCGATAGCCTTCACGACCGACGCTGTACCGCCAGTGGCGTCGCCCCCGGCGAAGACAGCCTTCCGCCTCGTTTCCAGGGTACCACTGTCGATTGTGACCGTCCCGTCGGTCCCGATCATCATTGGGTCGGGTACCAACGACGGAGTGACGGCCTGTCCGATAGCGAACACGACGGTGTCCGCCTCGAGCCTCATGGTGCTCGCTTCGTCGTAGGAAGGATTGAAGCAGCCCTCTGGGTCGGTCGCGCTGGCGCAACGGATGAGCTCGACACCGACCACCCGGCCGGCGTCCCCGAGGACGCGCTTCGGCCCCCAGCCTTCGTGGATGGCCACGCCCTCTGCTACCGCCTGGGCTATCTCTTCCTCGAGCGCGGGAACCTCAGGCCCGCTCTCAAGGCATACCATGCTCACTTCCTCCACCCCTAGCCGCAGCGCGACGAGCGCCACGTCCGCGGCCACGTTGCCTCCGCCGATCACGACCACCTTGCTGCCGATCTCGACCCGCTGTCCGAGGTTCAGGCTTCGCAGGAGGTCGAGGCCCCAGTGCACGCCCGCGAGCTCGATGCCATCGATGTCTATCCTCTTGCTCGACTGCGCGCCCCCGGCAAAGAAGATGGCGCCGAACTCCTGCTCGAGAGCATCCAGGGCGACGTCCCGACCGACCGCCTTGCCCAGGCGGAACTCGACGCCCATATTCCTGATGTAGCTGATCTGCTCATCAAGAATGTCGCGCGGCAGGCGATGCTCGGGAATACCCATCCTTAGCATGCCACCCGGCAAGGCCTCTGCTTCGAACACCGTCACCGGATAGCCCAGCCGTGCGAGGAAGTAGCTGCAGGAGAGACCGGCGGGCCCGGAGCCGATCACGGCTATCTTGGTCTCGCACTTCCGAGCCGCGGGCGTGGCCGTCCACCCGCGTCCGCTATCGGCCACGAACCGCTCGAGCGCGTTGATGTTGACCGGTTGATCCACCTCTTTGCGCGCGCATTGCGCTTCGCAGAAATGAGGACAGACACGGCCGGTCACGGCAGGAAGGGGTAGGGACTCCCGCAGAAGGGCGCTCGCCTCTTCCAGGAGGCCGTTCCGCAAGAGGTGGACATACGCGCGGACGTTGACCCCTGCCGGGCAGGCAGCGCTACAGGGTGAGATTCCTTGCCCAGCGGCATAAGAGGTTTCGAGCTGGATGGCGGTGTCTGGACAGGAATCAGCGCAGACACCGCAACCATTGCACAGGTCCTGTTTCACCTGGGCGACCGGCATCAGGCCTTTCGCTGCCAACTCGAGATCGCCGGGCAGGCTGGGAACCGGGGAGGCGCCGCTTGGTCGCAGCGAACCTTGATACACCCGAACGAACCCATGCTCGACGATGCTGCTGACCATTTCCTGGTCGAGCAATACGTAGCACTGCTTGCCGGGCAGCCGCAGGATTGCGTTGATGCATTCGAAGTCTTCGAAGCAGGTCGCCTCATCGATGAAGCGTTCTCCTTTTTGACTGATCCAGATGGGGCCTGGCTCGCGGGCCAACACTCCCAACGATGAGATATTGCCGGGGAAGTTGGGACCGCTGCCTTGGACCCTCCCCAAGCCCTCAGTCGCCGCGCCGACGTCCGTCGTCATAGCAAGGCCGTCACCCATGTGCGGAAGTCCCGGCAGGGAGAAATCGTCGGTGTAGAAGTCGCAGTACTTCCTCAGCAGTTCACGGTTCCCCGCGAAGCCTCCGGTCGCGACAATCACGCTCGCCGCCCCAATCTCGAACCGGGTGCCGTGCATGGATAACGCCACCCCGCGCGCCCTGCCCGATTCGTCGAGGAGGATCTGCTCCACAGCCGCATCGCAGAGGATACGGACGCCACGAACTCGACACTCCTCGAGGAGGGCCTGCAGTATTTCCGGGCCTCCCCCGTCAGGGTTGTGGAACACGCGATGTCGTTGCCGGCACGAAAAGGGCGGTATCGAGTTGAACCTGACGCCCTTCTCCTCCAGCCAGCGGACTGTGTCTCCCGACTTATCGATAAATGCGCGAACGACCTTGCCGTTGAGACCCCAATGGGCATAGTCCATCGCGAGCCGGAACATCTCATCCTTCCGGATGTCGATGCCGTTTCGTCTCTGGGCCGGGCTCTCCACGGCAAAGATGCCCTCTGCCCAAGCAGCGTTACCGCCGACGATCCGGCGCTTCTCGACAACGACTACCCTGGCTCCCTCCTCGGCAGCCGCGGCAGCCGCGGCCAGCCCGGCGCCGCCTGCGCCCACCACCACAACGCCGGTATCGATCCGCGCCACCAAGATCTCTCAGCTGAAGCGGGGGAACAGCGCCAGGGCATTGTCATGAAAGATCTTCTGCTTCTGATCCTCGGTTATCTGGTCGGTGTTCATGATCATCGCTTTTTGATCTGCGCACTCGTTGGCGGGAGCGAACGGCCAGTCGGTTCCATAGACTAGGTGGGTGTCATCGGTGACATTGAGAAGGGGCCGCAATTGCTGCATGATCGAGGGACCGGCCGTGTCGTAGTAGAGGCTCCGGAAGCCGCCCAGCACATCAGCCCTGTCTTCGGGCTTTCTGGTGAGCTGAACGAGGCCATGTATCCGCGGAACCAAGATAGGCAAGACGCCTCCGGCATGAGGTATCACATATCTTATCTCGGGGTACCGGGTGACAACCCCGTTGACGACGAGGTTCGTCACGGCGCGGGCGGTATCGAAGAGGAATTCCATCATGGGAACGGGATAGCCGGTCAGCACGTTGGCCGGCACCGCACTCGGCATGCAGGGATGGATGTAGATCACGGCCTTGTAGTGGTTCAGACGTTCAAAAAGAGGCTCCAGCGTCGCGTCGCCGAGATAGATACCCTTCGTATTGGTCGTCAGTCTGACCCCATCGACTTTCAAATCGTGGTACGCGTGAGTAAGCTCTTCGAGAGCACCTGCGAGATCCGGCAAAGGCAAGGCGGCAAAATAGCCGAACTTATCGGGATACTCGCGGACGAGTTCGGCTCCCGCCTCGTTGATAGCCCGAAAGAGCGCCTTTGTCTTCTGATCTTCATCCAGATGGACGTCCGGCGAGGAGAGCGAGAGGACCGCGGCTGAGATGTCCATCTTCTCCATGTACTCAAGATGCAGTTGCGCATCCCACGGGGGAACGGGAAATCTGTCTCTTCCGACCAGGCCGGTGTCGATCAACGCCTGCCTATAAGCCGGCGGAATGATGTGGCCATGAACCTCGATGCTGGAAAAAACACCCATGCCAGGTCCTCCTTGCATGTCTAGCTTCCAGTTAGATCCACACTGAAACCCCGGGTTCCGCGACGGCTCGTTCAATTGGATGCCACGACTAGAGTGGCGACTGCCTGATTGTAGCGCTCGAGCATCTCAAGGCGTGCGAGTCGTCTGATCCGCCCCTCCTCGACGACCTTGAGTGAGCGATGCCTGCGACGGGCGTTATGCCAGCCGATGTAGGTGACGAGAGCGAGTTCGAGGTCGAGCCTGGTTCTCCAGACGTCGCGTTTGGTCAGCTCGCGCTTAAGCGTGGACATGATGCTCTCGGCCATGGCGTTATCGAACGCGGTCCCTGTCCTTCCCCGGCTGGGGGCGACGTCGGCGCGTTTCAGGCGCTCCGTGTACTCATAGGAAGCGTATTGGCTACCGTTGTCAGAGTGCGTCACCGTCTCTGCCACCTCGATCTCCCGGCATGTCGGCTCGACCCCGAAGCGATCACGATGCGCATCAATGAACGCGCTCACCTCGGACGGGGCTGGTCGAGTTCGCGAACGAAAAACACGCTCGCCGCTTTCAGAATCTCTCGCCCGGCTCCATCCTCGAAGTCGCCAACGAGTCCTCCGCGCTGGGGAGTCCTCAACAGCGGTGGCCACGGTGGAATCGTCGGGGATGGTCACCTCCTCGACCCAGACGGAGCGACAATCGGCCGACGAAATGGCCTCTGACTCACGGACTTGAAAGCGGTTTCTCTCTGTGATAGTTTGAAAGAGCTGGACGTCCCACGTTCGGCGCCACCGACCGACGTTCAAGTGAACGCGACATGAGCACCTTGCGGCAAACCGGCCGCAGGAAGGTAGTGAACATGGTAACGGGGAGTGAATTAGCAAAAGTCGTAGGCGCGACGAACGTGATCTCCGACTCGAAGATCCTCGACAGTTATGCCGGGGACCTCAGCTTTGTCGGCAGGATTCGTCCGGAGTTCGTCGCGAAAGTCGACAACCGCCAGACCATCATGGGGCTCGTGCAACTCGCAAAGGAGACCGCGACGCCCCTTGTTCCGGTCAGTTCGGGCGGACCGCACTTCTTCGGCGATACCGTGCCCTCTGCTGGGGGCGCCGTGATCGTCGATCTCAGCGGCATGAAGAAGGTTGACTTGGTCGATCCATTCGAGCGGGTGGCCTCGGTGATAGAACCGGGCGTTACCTTCGGGGAACTCATCCCGGTCGTGGCTAAGGCGGGGCTGCGTCTGAACATGCCTCTCCAGCCGCGGGCTACAAAATCGGTAGTTGGCAGCATGCTCTCCCGCGAGCCGGTCATCATGCCTCATTACCACTGGGATATCGCCGACCCGATCGGTTCGACCGAGGTTGTATTCGGCACCGGCGACATGTTCCGCACCGGTGCGGCCGCTGGGCCGGGCGAAATCGACGAACAGCGGGCAGCAGGGGGCCGGCAGAAGGAAGCAGCGGGCCCCTCGGCCATGTCGCTCCATCGTCTCCTCCAGGGCGCCCAAGGCACCATGGGCATAGTCACCTGGGCCTCGGCTCGTTGCGAGTTGATTCCAGACCGAGAACATCCCTACTTCATCGCTTCCAGCGACCTGGCCAAGCTGCTTGAAGCGGCGCACTGGCTCATTCGGCTGAGGCTCGGCAACGAGCTTCTGATTCTCAACGCCTCCGATGTTGCCGCCCTTTTTGCCGACGGCGATTCGGCCTACGACCAGCTGCTGGCCACGTTGCCGCGCTGGGTCCTCTTCGTCAACCTGGGTGCGTACAAGTACCTACCCGACATGCGGATGGACGGCCTGATCCAGGACACGGGTGCGCTGTTGCAGAGGCTTGGTGTTCAGAGCACGCAGAGCCTCGGGGGCATCAGCGCCCCAGAGTTCCTCGACGCGATCCGGCGGCCCTCGGCTGAGCCCTATTGGAAGCTGCGCCGCGACGGTGGATGCCAGGACATCTTCTTCCTCACCACAAGCGCGAAGATCCCCGGGCTGGTAGAGGCCATGACCGACGCGGCCGACAGGGCTGGGTATGCCGCGGCTAAGATGGGTGTGTACGTGCAGCCGATCGTGCAAGGCACCAGCTGCCACGTCGAGTTCAACCTCTTCTACGACCCGGCCAATACGGCCGAGGCCGGCATCGTGAGGGGGCTTGCCACCAGCGCGATCCAACCGCTCATGAACGCCGGGGCTTTCTTCTCCCGGCCCTTCGGCGAGGCGGCCAAGCAGATCATGAACCGGGATGCGGCCGGCGTCGAGGCCCTGAAGACATTCAAGGCGATCGTCGATCCCGCCGGCATCCTCAATCCCGGAAAACTGTGCTTCTAACGGAGAGGATCACGAGATGCCGCTCAAAGACCATCAGGCCGACATGGAGTCATGCTGCCGTTGCTCGGCCTGCAAGTTCATCCCCCTGGAGAAGATCACCGGGCAGCAGTATTCGAACGTGTGCCCGAGCATCTCTCGCTACAACTTCCACTCGCACTCGGGCGGAGGGCGTATGGGCTTCGGCCTGGGACTGATCCGCGGCCGGGTCGAGTACGGCCCGCGGGCGGGTGAGGTCATCTACAACTGCAACCTGTGCGGCGCCTGCGATGTGTCGTGCAAGTACGCCATGGAGTTCGACGTGCTCGAGCCGCTGTACGCTATGCGCGAAGGGTGCGTCCAGAACGGTCAGGCGGATCCGGCCTGGGACAAGCTCGTCAAGGCTATGGAGAAGCAGGCTCCCGTGACTGTGGGGTCGCTCGGCAAGCGGGCCGAATGGCACAAGGGGCTCAAGGTCAAGGACTACGTGACCGACAAGGCCGCTGTCGTCTACCACGCCGGCTGCCTTGCGAGCACCGACGCTACTGCCGGAGCCACTGCCAAGACGGCGCTGTCGATGCTGATCAAGGCCGGGCTTGACGTGGGGGTGGCGACGAGTGGCGAGATCTGCTGCGGCGGCCGCTCCTACGAGATGGGCTATCGCGACGAGGCAATCGAGCAGGCCAAGCGCAATGTCGCCCGGCTCAGGGCCTCCGGAGCTCAAGAGCTCGTGACCGGCTGCGCCCACTGCTACCAGTACTACAAGGTGCTCTATCCGAAGCTCGGCCTCGATCTGGGCATCAAGGTGACCCATGTCGTCGAGAAACTTGCCGAGTTGGTCGAGCAGGGCGCGCTGAAGCCCGAAAAACGTGTCGACCTGACCGTCACCTACCACGACCCGTGCCATCTCGGCCGGCTGAGCGAGCCCTGGATCGCCTGGGAGGGCGTCCAGCGGGAACGCCATATGCGTGTCTACGATCCGCCCCGCACGCTTCGCCGCGGCACGAACGGCGTCTACGAACCGCCGCGCGAACTGCTGAGGAGCATCCCCGGGGTCAGGTTGGTCGAGATGGACCGCGTCAAGGAATACGCATGGTGCTGCGGCGCGGGCGGAGGGGTCAGGGAAACCAACCCGGAGTTCGCAGCGTGGACGGCCGGCGAACGGCTGCAGGAGGCGGAGTCCACCGGAGCGGAGGCCCTCGTCACCGCCTGCCCGCACTGCGCCCGGAACCTCTCGGGGGGCGACAGCGCCCTGAAGGTCCTCGACGTCGTCGAGATCTTGAACAAGGCGATTTAGGGAGGCGTCGAGACATGGCACTCAGCAAAGAGCAGTATCAGGCCTTCGAGGCCATCGTTGGACCGGAGAACATCTCCGATGACCCGGTCGATCTCGACGCGTGGGCCTGGCGGTCGGGCCAAGCGGCCATGGCCCAGGACTTCAAGCCCCGCTTTGAAGCCATCCTCATGCCGGCAAGCCCCGCCGAGGTCCAGTCGATCGTTCGGCTCTGCAACAAGACCGGGGTTCAGTTCAAGGCCTCCAGCACCGGCTGGGGCGTCTACTGCGACGCCGGCGGACCCGGGTGCGTCAAGCTCGATCTGCGGCGCATGAACCGCGTCATCGAGATCAACGAGGAGAACATGTACGCGGTGGTGGAGCCGTACGTGATCCATGCCCAGCTGCAGGCCGAACTCATGAAGCGAGGCCTCTGCTGCAACGTCAACGGGGCGGGAGGCGTCACGTCCGCGATGCCGCTCGCGGCGCACGAGGGCATCGGTCATATGAGCGGCACCTGCAGCATCAGCGAGCGCAATCTGTTGGCGCTTGAATGGGTCACCCCCGAAGGAGAGATCATCCAGACGGGCTCGCTCGCAGCCCTTGGAGAGTGGTTCTGCGCCGACGGCCCCGGCCCTTCGCTGCGCGGCATCATCAGGGGCAACGTGGTGCCCCTGGGCGGCTTGGGCGTGTACACCAAGGCCGCGGTGAAGATCTATCACTGGGCCGGCCCGCCGACGATGGAAGTCAAGGGCGCCTCACCGAACTACGTGATGCAGAACCCGGGCAACTTCCTCCTTCGCTATCTATCCTGGCCGACAGAAGAGGGCCGCTCGCTCGGCATCCAGAAGCTCGGGGAGAGTGAGATCGCTTTCGGCATCATGGGCTTCAACCCGAACATGGTGGCGGCGAACGTGGCGACCAGCAACGAGGAGGAACTCGTACTGGCCGAGCAGTACTCCAAGGAGATTGTGGGCCCTGGCTTCTGCGTTGTCCTCATGGGCAACTCACCCCGGGACTTCGAGTACAAGAAGGCGGTTCTCGAGCAGATCATCAAGGATACGGGCGCGGCTTCCCTGAAGGCGGTCGAAGAGGGTGACGTGCATGACGCGTTCGTATGGCGCTTCATCCGCGTCACCGCTTCGATCCGCGAAACGATGCGTGGGACGGGAGTCTTCGGCGGCGAGGTCTTCGGTACCGACTGCTACCGCGTTATGTCGAACTTCATCCAGCACTCGCGGGTCGACAAACAGGACCTGATCGACCGGGGCCTCGTCTACCCCGACAATACCGACCCCTTCATCACCTCGCTCGAGCAGGGCCAGCTCGCCCACTCGGAAGTCCTGCTGCGCTGGACACCGGCGCCGGATGTGGCCGAGGCCGCCATGGAATACGTGGGCAAATCGAACGCAAACGCCGTCAACGGCCACTACGGGTTGCCGCACCACCTGTTCAACGACTTCCAGCACGACTTCTTCGGGCCGCACACCTCCAACTACACCTACTGGCTCCGCAGGATCAAGAAGAGCTTCGACCCCAACGGAGTATCAGAGGCGAGCAACCACATTACGGCCAAGGACGTCTGACCATCCCTAAGCGAGCCCGCCGCGCCACGTCCCCGGTGCGGCGGGCTCCGTCTTCCTAGCAGGGATGGCAACGGCCGCCGGCTCTCATGGAAGGAGGAAGATGCCGTGTCGGTGATCACCGTGTTCAGACAGGCTGGCTGCAAAGGACGCTACATCGCCGAGAGTCTGGCCGCGGCTCTCGGCTACCATTTTGCCGACTACGCCACCGCCGAGCGGCTGATGCAGCAGTGTGGGTACGCGCGGACGCCCGAGGTGTACCAGTCCGTACCTGACTTCTGGGACCGCTTCACCAGGCGGGGACTGGAGCGGGACGAGATCAACAACACGCTTCGGTCGGTGACGCTCGCCATGGCGCGTCACGGCAACGTGGTGATGCTGGGGCGAGGCTAATACGCGCCTTTGCAGGGCCTTTCCGACGTCATCAACGTGCGACTCAAGGCGCCGCTTTCCCTCCGCATCGAGCGGGTCATGCAGGATCTTCAGTTGACGCCCCAGGAAGCCGCGGCGTTCGTAGAGGAGAAGGATGTGCTGGTGGCCGATTTTGCCCGGACTTCGTACGGCCTTTCGCCCGACGACCTCAGCCTGTTCGACATCGTGATAGACACTGGGAGAGCCGATCCGGACTCGGTCGTAGGCTTTCTCGTCGAGGTGGTGAGCGCCCAGGCTGCGGATGGCGGGGAGGAGAGACCGAGCGCCGCGGCGCTCGAGGTCGATCCGGTGATAGCGAGCGTAGTCTCAGATGAGTTCGAGCGGGTGGCGCGTCTCCGCACATCCGCCATAGAAGCCGACGCCCAGGAGTCAATCTAGACGAACGTCAGGCTCGCCACGTTTAGCAACTCCACGCGGCTGCTCCCCAGAACGCTCTCGCCCGAGACGACCATGTCCGGATCCAGTCGAACCTCGAATTGGTCGCCGTCGCGTGTTTCAATACTTCCTGTGAAGGAATCGTCGCTGCATTGGATTGCGACCGACCGCAGGCGGTCGGGATCGATGTAGGTCTCCACTAGCCCGAGCCAGCAACCAAGACAGGCCTTCCCTCCGAGGCGAACCTCGCGCAATTCTATCTCGTTCCCATCCTGAGTACGCACGATCAACGGTCCTCGCCAGGCCGTCGTGTCTGGAACGGCCTTGCTCGGGTTCGGCGAAAGCCACGCGGTCATCGCTTCTATGACGAAGTCTTCACCCTCAGCGACAGAGTAGCGATCGTCTGCCAGAACCCGCCGACGGACGTTGTCGAGCATGCCCAAGTAGGCGCACACGGCGAGTTCCGGATCGATGTCGCGAACCCTCCCGTCTTGAATTGCCTTAGCGAGGTCTCGCGCCAGACGGGTGACCCCGAAACGTGAGGACGCTTTGGCCTTGCTGCTGACCTCAGGGTCGGGCGAGTGCTCGCTTACACGTGTCAAATCGATGAGCGGAGAGAACCAACTGTATTGGTCCACCCGCTGCATCCGCGCACGGAGGTTCGAGAAGAAGTCCCCACCTCGCAGCCCTAGCTCCTCCTCGAGGTCACCGATCACTTCATCCGGGTAACCCAAACACTGCAGGAGCAGGTCCTTCTTACTGTGGAAATACAGGTAGAGAGTCCCTTTCCCGATGCCCAAAGAGTCGGTTATGTCGGCAATTCGCGCTCGTTCGTAACCGTGCTCGTGAAAAACCACGATGGCGGCCTCAATGATTCGGTCGCGCTTGTCTCGGGGGGCGGACGCCGCCGACTCCCCTTGCTTGCTGCTTGCTCTTGCATCCTCGTTAGTGGCTTTCACTCGCGCTCCTATGCGCACCGGCTGGTCAGTCATCATTCTTACAGTAGCACCCCCGGCCCTCGATTCGCAAGCGCGCCGAGCACACGTTATTAGACGTTTTTGCAGGATATTTCACTGATCATCAACGTGGCCTGACGGGTTCCCTTGACAATACCACAGGCGGCAGCTATGCTGCTAAGACTGACCGGTCAGTCAATTGCCCGTCGGAACCAAACGTTCACACGGTTTCGCTGGACTTTGACGCCGGGACGAGGGGAGACCACTTCCCCAGGATCAGCGGGATGGCGTAGTGCCGTTCCCCGATTCATGTCCCGAGGCCAACGGAGAGAGGATCATATGTCACTTCTGACCCATTCGGTTGACTTGATCACTGAGGGAAAGGTCCCTGAGGGGGCGATCCAGGAGATCAACGAGGTCATTGCGCTGACCGATAGGGTGGCAATGCGGAGGCAAGCGCGGTTCGACGCGACGGCGCACATGTGCGCGGAAAGAAGTCGGCTGGTCACGGGGTCGTGGAAGGAGACCGAGGGGCAGCCGCTGGATCTGAGGCGCGCCAAGCTATTCCAGAAGATCATGGAAGAAGTCACGGTCTCCATCTGGGACGACGAGCTGATTGTCGGCTCTCAGAGCAAGTACCTGCGGGGAGCGGGCCCTTCCATCGATTACTCACCGAACATCGCTGCGGCGACATTGGGCGCCGAAAAGGTGACCCTCAACAGCGAAGTCGGGGAAGCCATGCTCGACGAGTCGGAGAGGCTCAGCCTCCTCGAGGACGTAGAGTTCTGGAAGGGCAGGGCCCCAGGGCACGTTGTCGCGGAGCAGGTCACGCGTGCCATACCTGCGCCCTTGTTGGATATGAACGACGCCCACATCTTCAGCCTGGGCTCTTTCGATGTGCCGATGCCCGGGCGGACCGTGAACCACGCGAGGTTGATGGTCGAGGGCATCGACGGCATACGGGCGCGAATCGGGGAGAGCATCGCGGCACTGGACTTCTCCGACTGGGACACCTACAGGCGGCTTGAGTTCCTGCAGGCGGCTCGTATTTGCTGCGACGCATTCGCGACGTACATCCGACGCCACGCCGAGCTCGCAAGAGAGATGGCCCAGCGTGAACAGGACGTTACGCGCCGCGACGAGCTTGAGAGGATCGCCAGGAACTGCGAGTGGATCTCCAGCAAGCCGCCGAGCACGTTCCATCAGGCGCTCCAGCTGGTCTGGCTGACCCATCTCGCCAACGACCTCGAGGCTCCCACGGGGGGCGCCCCGCTGGGAAGGCTGGATCAATACACGTTCCCTTTGTACCAGGCTGATATCCATGAGGGTCGGATCACCCGGCAAGACGCAGCCGAGTTGCTTGGGTGTCTGTGGGTGAAGCTGAGCGAGACAGAGAACGTCTTGTCCGTGCACGACAAACAAATCGGTAGTGCCTCCAATCTGCAGGATGTCACCATCGGGGGCGTGACCAAGAATGGGCGAGACGCCACCAACGACTTGACATTCCTTATCCTGGAAGTGACCCGTCAGCTCAAGCTGACCCAGCCCCCCGTGTACTTTCGCTACCATCCATGCATGAGCGAGGAGGTCTTGCTCAAGGCGATCGAGACCAACCGTGACCACGGCGGGGGCATACCCTGCTTCATGAATGACGGGCCCACGCTTCTCAAACTGACCGAACGGGGGCTACCGCTGGCCGACGCGCGTGATTGGATCTGTGCCGGATGCATCGCCATCCAGGAGCCCAGCGGTAGCACCGCCGACCCCGGGTTCATGTTCAACAAGATCAAGGCCTTTGAGCTTGCACTCAATGACGGTGTGGAACCGCGGTCCGGGCTCCGGCTCGGCGTTGCTACCGGCGACCCGCGCGACTTTACGTCCTTCGAGGAGCTGTACGACGCGTTCATCACGCAGGTCGAGTACCTAGTCGGCGTGTACGTTGATGCCTGGAGGTTGACGCAACAGGTCCGCAGAGAGGTCTACAGCCTTCCCTTCGGCTCGATCATGGTGGACGACTGCATCAAGAAGGGCAGAGGGATCCTGCAGGGTGGCATGAAGTACCCGTGGATGAAGGGCGACTATGCGGACGTGGGCCATCAGAATGTGGCCGACGGGCTCACCGCCCTGCGGCACCTTGTCTTCGAGCAACACGTCTTGAGCATGGACGAGGTGCTCACCGCGCTGAAGGATGACTTCGAGGGACACGAAGAGGTGCACCAGCTTCTCTGCGCGGCGCCCAAGTATGGTAACGACGACGACTACGCGGACGAGATGTTCAACCGCGTCACGAACGACACCATGCGGATCATGGCGCAGCCCGACCTGTACGGCAAGCCCATGTACATCATAAGGGGAGGAGCCTCCCAACACTACTGGGCAGGCAACACCTTGGCGGCGCTGCCTGACGGGCGCAAGGCTTGGGAACCGACTGCCGATGGCAACCTATCGCCGGCGCAAGGAGTCGACACGCACGGACCCACCGCGGTACTCCTGTCCGCCACGAAGACGAACCACATTGAGTACGCCATGACGACCGTGCTGAACATGAAGGTCATGCCTTCTCTTCTGCAGAGCAGGAGCGGTATGCGAAACCTCCTAGCGCTGATCAAGACATACTTCGAGCGTGGCGGGTGGCACATCCAGTTCAACATGATTGACCCTGAGGTTCTGCTGGCGGCGAAGGCGGACCCGCAGAAGTACCGTCAGCTGGTCGTGAGGGTTGCAGGTTACAGCGCGTACTTTGTCGAGCTTTCTCCCAAGATCCAGGATGAGATCATCGGAAGAACTCTGCACGCATGCTAGGACAAGCAACAGGCTGCGAGCACATGGGGCGGGATGAAACGGGAAGGCCTTCGGGCATGGCCCCGGTGTTCAACATCCAGCGTTTCTCCGTGCAGGATGGCCCGGGGGTGAGAACAACCGTGTTCTTCAAAGGATGCCCTCTCCGTTGTGAGTGGTGCTCGAACCCCGAGTCTCAAGCTGCCTTTCCCGAGGTCGGGCACAACGACACTCTGTGCACCCGGTGCGGCCGCTGTCTAGAGGTCTGTGAGGTTGGCGCTCGCTCTCTTGCTCCGGCGCGCACACGGATCGATCGGGTTGCGTGTACCCGCTGCAGCAAGTGCGCGGGGGAGTGCCTTGCGGGCGCTCTGCGAGTTTACGGGGCCGACTTTAGTCTCGAGGAAGTGTACAGGGAGGTGGCCCGGGACAAGCCGTTCTACCGTTCGTCGGGAGGGGGAGTGACAGCCTCGGGGGGCGAGCCCCTGTTGTACGCTGACTTCGTTGCCGCCCTGTTCGCGCTCTGTAGGGATGAAGGAATCCACACGTGTCTGGAGACGTGCGGGGATGCCCCGGAGTCCGTGTGGAAGACGGTCCTGCCGCACACCGACCTTGTCCTATTCGACCTGAAGGTGATGGATCCGGACGAACACGAGCGGCTGACCGGCAGGTCCAACACAAGGATTCTTGCCCGCCTGGCGCTTGTGGATGACGCGGCGACTTCCCTGATCATCCGGGTCCCGTTGATTCCTGGGATCACGGATACTGCCACGAACCTGACGGCAATCGCGTCGCTCGCCAGCTCGCTGAAGAAGAGGCCGGAGATTCATCTCCTGCCCTATCATCCTTTGGGAGAGAGCAAGTATCACATGCTCGATCGCTGCTACCCACTCAGCGGTCTCAAGCCTCAATCGGAGCGCGAGATCGCCGCAATGAAGGCTACGTTCGAGAGTTTCGATTTGGAGTGCGCAGTCATCGCGTAGCAACCGCTACTGCACGGCAGGAGAGACCCACTATGAAGAGCGTCGTCATCTACTTCTCTCAGACAGGTAATACCGAAAAGATAGCCCGATCCATGCAAACCGGCATCAGACAGGTGACCGGCCAATGCGACCTCCAAGAGATACGAGATGCCAACCCCCTTCGCCTCAAGGACTACGACCTCATCGGGTTCGGCGCGCCGGTGATAGGTCAATGCCCGGACAACGTCCTTGAGTTCGTTCGTCGGATGAAGTTCGTGGGCGACAAACACGCCTTTGTCTTCTGCACGCACGGCACCAACCACAAACGCTTCCTGCCCAGTCTGTACCCGGAGCTGGTCGCGCGGGGTCTCACGGTGGTTGGCTCGGCCAATTGGTACGCCGACTGCTTCCTCCTGCACATGCCCCAACCGTACCCGACTGCCGGACACCCGGACGCCACCGACCTCGAAGAGGCTGAGGCCTTCGGCAGAGAGATGGCTGCGCGCAGCATCCGCATCCGGGCCGGGGAGACCGATCTCATACCCCCTGCTCCTCCTGCGCTTCCTGCTCCGCCCGCGTCTGCTCCTCCCGGGCCAAGCGGAAACGCTCCGCGTGTGGAAGTGGAAGGAGCATTTGGCAGGCTGCTCAAGTTCGACGAGGAGAAGTGCCTCTATCCGAGCTGTACATTGTGCATGGACAACTGCCCCATGTATGGGATTGACCTCTCTGTTGATCCGCCCATCCTAGCCAAGCCCTGCATTGACTGCGAGTTCTG
>PMIZ01000105.1 GCA_003157225.1 Actinomycetota bacterium
ACGACACGGTTGCTATCGACGGCAACGGCCTTCGCATTTCGAAGCCCCTTTGTCTCACGGAGTATTGGCTGGAGGCTCTGTACCCTAGCCGCGTCGGACACAAACGAAGCCGCCGGCCGGCGTCAGGCTCCCGCCATCTCCACCCGCATCAGTTCAGTCAGCGCCCGCTCCCCCACTTCCAGTTGGTCGGAGGTCGGCTCGCTGGTGGTGAGCTTCTTCTGGATGATGCGTCCCGGCGACATCATGAGCTTCGCCAGAATGTTGTCGCCGTGGCGGCTGGCCCAACGGAGGGCTTCCAAAGCTAGGCCGAGGCTGGCGGCGCTGGCGACGGCCGACGCCGCCGGGGTCTTCATGCCCGAGCGGCCGCGTGCGAGCAGGTTCGTCGCCACGGTGGCCAGAAGGTACGGGGCCACGATGTTGGAGCCGCAGCGGTCGTGCTCTTTGGTAGCCGCGGCGGAGTCGCCCGTGATGATGGTGTGTTCGGCGTCACCCGGCTGAGCCCCGCCTTCCGCGGCAGCGCGCAGCGCCGTCTCCCGTCCGCCGATCACCTTGTGCTCCGCCCCGTGGTAGCCGGAGATAGCCGAGCCCTTGAGGGCGAGCACGGCCGGCAAGAAGGTCGCCAAAGCGGCCCCCGCCTCCTGCACGAACGCCGACTTGGGCGCGAACGCCCGCACCGCCGAGGTCGCCGCCAGCGAAGCCGTGAGAGCCGCCATCACCCGTCCGCCTTCCAGCGGCAGCCGCGCGTTGGGGAGATACCGCTTCACGGTGCCTAGCACCAGGATCGTCTCCGCGAAGCGCTCCAGGCCCCGGACCACCGGCACGCCCATGGGTTTGTAGGGCGCCGCACGTCCCGCGGGCCCCGCAAGCGCCCCGGGCGCCGCGTCAGCTGCGCCCGCGCTCATCGCCGGCGCTCCACCGGCGGCGCCGTGCCGCTGCGCGCCCCCGACCCGCTCGCCGGCCGCCCCACCCGGCACTGCGCCCTGCCCGCCTTGGCCGCTCTCGCCGCTGCCCGGTAAACGGACCTTCTTGCCCGAGGCCACCCTGATGGCCCCGTCGGCTTCCCGTATCGCAGCCGCCCAGTTCCGCTCGCTCACCAGGATCAGACCATTCTTGAGAGCGATCCCCCCCATGCGCGGGCTCAGCTCCAGTTCGTCCGCGGGCGCCTTGCCCCACACTCTATCCCGGTGGTTGCCCGGCGCTTTTCCTGAGTTCGCCGTTTTCAGAATCTCGTTCCTTTCAAGAATGCACTGTGTTAGGCTGCTGAGAAGCGGAGTCCCGGCCACCAAGTCGCACTGAGCGGCACAATGCGTCGTCCTCAGTCGCGCCAATAGCGCCGCTATTGACGCTCCTTGTGTCCTTGCCTTGCGCATGCCCACCGCGCCCCGGCGGCGAAAAGCCGCTTCTCTGCAGCCTCTGCTACCGCGGCCAGCGTTCCTGCCTGCCCGCGATCGCCGCCTCGGCCGCCGCCCTGCGGGCCACGACCCGTCGTTCGCCCGACTCCATGGCCGCCTCCCAAACCTCCTGCGCCCGGTGGCCCGCTCCGACCCTATAGGGCACGTAGATGACGAGGCTGAAGCCTATCGCCGCCACTGCCGCCACCAAGAACGCCCGCACGATGCCCAACTGGTCGCCGAGCGCTCCCCCCACCAGGAAACCGGCCATGGTGCCCATTTGGCCGAAGCCGGTTCGCAGCGAGATCAGCCGTCCCCTGCCGCCGTCCTCGGCCGCCTGCTGGATCATGGTGATCGAAGGCACGGTCATGCCGATGCTCAGAGCTCCCGCCGCCCCCATCAGGCCAATGGACAGCCAGAGAGAGTGGCTGAAGTATACGCCGAGCAGGCAAAAAGCCACCATGACAATGGCCGCCAGCACGTAGGTGTTCTTGTCTCCGGCCAGCGCCATCTGGCTCATGAGCAGTCCGCCGATGATGAGCCCGCAGCCCACCACCACCTCGAGCGTGCCCAGGTCGACTCCGGTCCCCTTGAACACGTCCAGCACCAAGCCGTAGGAGTTGGGCACGTACATCATCAGGGCCGCCATAGGTAGGACGGCGAGCAGCAGATTGGTCCGCAATCCCGGGTGCCGCCACAGCCGCATGAACACGGCCGGAGACTCGGCGACGAGCGTGCGCACCCGCACCGGGGGCGCGAGCGGGCGCGCCCACGTCACCCCCGCGGGCGTCGCCACGAGCCCGGGCTCCGCACCAGCCACGCCCTCCGCACTCGCCGGCGCCACGCTCGCGGCCACCCGCGCTCCCGCGCCCATCCGCGCCACCCTCGGCAGCCCGATGAGCAGCAGCGCCGAGAGCACGTAGCTGCCGGCGTCGGCCATGAAGGCAGGCGTATAGCCGGCCAAGGTCACCACCACGCCCCCCGCCAGGTAGCCCAGCAGTTCGGCACCATCCCGGGAAACGCCCAGGAAAGAATTCGCCTTGATGAGACTCTCCCGTTCGGTGAGCTCCCCCACCAGCTTGATCTGCCCCGGATTGAACAGCGCCGAGAACACCCCGACGAGCCCCGCCACCACGTAGATGAGCGCCACCGACTGCCTGGCCAAGAAGGGCATGGAGAAGATCAGCACCGCCCGGGCCGCGTCGGCGAGCACCATGAGGTTGCGGGAGCTGTAGCGGTCGAGCAGGGCCCCGCCGAACCAGCTCATCACCGCCAGCGGGAGCACCGACACCGCCATCACCGCGCCCATGTGCAGCATCGAGCCGGTGAGCTTGTTGACCATGAAGGCCAGCGCCACGGTGGACATGGAGGTACCCAGGCTGGAGAGGGCCTGCGAGCCCAGGATCCGCCACAGCACGTGAAACCGCATTCTTACCCCAGATTTGGACTACGCAAGAAGNNGAGCTCTGTCGCGCGTCGCCCGCGCGGCCCGATCGGACACCGTCCGTGAACCGGCTACAGCCGTGGCCGGCGAGGGTGAGCGCACATGCGGGGCGGCTTCTTCTTCGTCCTCCGACTCTTCGGGCAGGTCGCGCAAGAACTTGACGGCCTGCACCTCCACGTGGAAGTCGGCCTCCTCCCCCTTGCGGTACCGTTCGTCGAACGCATCGAGGATGGCGAGGAAGCAGTCCACCACCACCGGGTCGAACTGGGTGCCCTTCTTGAGCTCCAGCTCGGCCATGCCGATCTCCGGAGGCAGCGCCGGGCCATAGGGACGGTCGCTGACCATGGCCGAGTAGCTGTCGGCCAC
>PMIZ01000425.1 GCA_003157225.1 Actinomycetota bacterium
CACTGCACCGCCGGTGACGACCACCACGACTGCGAGGCCGACGACCACCACGACCCCAGCTCCCCCGACGACGACCACTGTCCCGGGGAGTACGGCCTACCGTGCCTCCGCCGCCGTCAGCATCTTGAGTCCGGCCGGTGGAGCCACCCTCAACGGCCAGGTAACCGTCTCAGTGACGGTCACATCGTCCTCCAAGGTGAACCAGGTGCTCCTTTATGTCGACGGGCTGCAGAGGGGCCAGGATAGCCGAGCTCCCTACAGCTTCAGCTGGAACACGTCAACGGTGGCCGTCGGGAGTCATGCTCTCATAGCGATCGCGTACGACCAGCAGGGCGTCGAGCTGGGCCGGGCGACGTGCCAGGTCACGGTTGCGGCGACGGTCGCGCGTTCATGGTCCTATGGGCGGATGTTCGCCCACTAGCAGGACNNCAACCGGTTGGGGGGCAGTCCGGTGCTGGACTCCTGTGGGGATCACCCGTCGGTCTCTGTGATCATTCCGATGTTCAACAGCGCGTCTACCGTTGCGAGGACCCTGGACAGCGTTCTTGCCCAAGACCCTCCTCCAACCGAGGTCATCGCCGTTGACGACGGTTCGCCGGACGAAAGCGGCAGGATAGCGGAGGCGTACGGGGGCGTCGTGAGGTGTCTCCGGCAAGAGCATGCGGGAGTGTCGGCCGCCCGCAACGCCGGAGTCCGGGCCGCCCGGGGCGATCTGGTCGCCTTTCTCGACCCCGATGACTACTGGCTTCCCGGATTCCTACGGGCTACCATCGCCTTCCTGAACGACTACCCGCAGACGGGTGCGGTCTCTACCTCTCGCCTGGTCAAGGTACGCCGCGGCAATCGGGAGGTCCTGAGCGGCGTGCGAACGCTCGACCACCTGCCGACGGGACTGATCGATGACTTCTTCAGCACGATCGCCCGCGCCCCATTCGTCTGGACAGGCTCCGCCCTTCTGCGAAGAGAAATCGCGAACGCCGTCGGGGACATGAGGACCGATCTCCCCGCTGGGGAAGACCTCGAGTACTGGAGCCGGATTGCGAAGCGGACGACCTGGGGCTATGTCGCCGATCGGCTGACGGTGTACGACAGAACGAACCCTCACGCTCTTACCCACAGGTCCAGCCCGCGCCGCTTCGTCCGGGACATCGATGAGTGGAAGCGAGACCTCGTGCCGCTGCTCACAGAACAAGACCTTCCGGGTTTTCGGCAGCTCGAGGCAGGACTCGCCCGGCGCGCCTTCAGTTGCTACCTGGAGGATGCCGACATGCCGAGAGCGCGCGCTGTTCTGAAATCGGGCAGGATGCTACTGCCCTCGTACGCTAACCGGCCCTTCGCGCTTCTCGCTTCTATGCCCGGAACGATGGCGCCTCTTGTCTCTGCGCTTTGGCAGCTATCGCTCCGGGTGTGGCGGATCGTTCCGCGCATGACCGGCCTGGCCGCTCGGACAACCCGACCTTCGTAGCCACCCTCCGATATCTTCGACGGCTCGACGCACTTCGTCCGCGTTGCTTGCCAGCTTGCGTCGCCAATTGCTCTGCTCGAGCCCGGTGCCCGGCTGGTTTTGCGCCTTGGTCTCCCCCAGCAGGTCCTCGACGTTGACAAACACCAGTGCGGGGCGGCTTTTCATTAGGTAGGCAAGCGCCTTCGCCAGAAGGCTACTGTCTTCGCGACCGCCTCCCGCCGGCCTGGCTACAGCAACCGGGGGAACGACCGCGTCCGGGCCGGCCTCTTCTGCCTCGAGCCACCACTCCAGCCGGGAAACGAGCCTGTGGCGCGCCGCGCTCTCGCGGCGCGCCCTCTTCTGGTCCACCTGCCCCGTCTGCAACCTGGCGGTGATGTCGTCACCGCGCAGAAAACCGGCGAAGGGAAACATGTCGTGGGTGTTCATGGCGGCGATGACGTTACGAGGAACGGGTCGCACCGGCCGAGCGCCTTGCGGGCGCAGCGACATCTGGAGCACCCAGGTGCCCAGCACCCCATGGCGGCGCATGCTGGTCCTCACTTCGGGGGGAACCGTCCCCAGGTCCTCGCCAATCACGATCGTTCTGTGCCTGTGGGATTCGAGACACAACGTCGCGTAGAGCTCTTCGGCGGGGTATTTCACGTACACCCCGTTCTGCGGCGCTTCCCCGTCAGGCACCCAGAAGAGCCGGTGCAGAGACATCACATGATCGATGCGAAGGCACCCCGCGTAGAGCATGTGGCCGGCCATGAAGGACGCGAAGTACCCATGGCCCTCCTCGCGGTCGCGGACTGGGTGAACGGGGGGACAATCCCAGTCTTGGCCCTGTGCGAAGAAGCCATCGGGCGGCGCTCCGACCGACATGCTCTGAGCGAACAGGCTAGGCCAACGCCAGGTATCGAACCCACCCGGATGGACACATACAGGAACATCGAGCAGAAGTCGCGGCGCGCCCGGCGCTGCAGACGACAGCCGCCCCAGTTGCTCGTCCATCTGCCACTGACAGTAGAGGTGGTACCGCTCGCTCGGAGAAGCGGCGCCGAAGGGTTCGTGCGGCGCAACCGGTCGAGTCGGATCATCAATCTGCAGCGGCCAATCCCGCCAATCGGCTCCTATCTCCTCCACTCGCGCCCGGAAAGCTGCGTACGATGGAGCTTCCGGATGGGCGGCCAGGAAGTCCGTGAAGGCTTGCCTCCGCTCTCCCTCGACCTCTTCGAAGAAGCAGCGGCACAGCTGCTCAAGCACCCTCCTCTTCAAACGCATGACCGCCCTGTAGTCCACCAGGGGCTGCGCTCGCAACCGCCCCAGCTCAGCCTGCACGCCCGCGGCGCCCCAAAGCTCGCGTGCAGCGGCGCATCTCTCCCACTCCGCCACTCTGTCCGCGGCCAAATAGAACTCGTTCCAGAAGAGGCGGCTCACGGGACTGTAGGGAGAGGGCTCGAAAGGGCGGTCCAGGTAGGCCGCCAGCAGCGGCAGCGTCGCGACCGTGCTCCCGCCCGCCTTCCCCACCCACTCGCTCAGCAGCTCCAGGTCGGCCAGGTCACCCGCTCCCCAGTCGCGCCCCGTATGGAGCGCATAGAGCGGGGAGAAGAGCCCCCATTCGGCCTGGCCCTCGCCCTCAGGCATCCAGCATCGGAGTGGCGCGGAGATCACGACGGCCTGGGCGGTCGATCGACCGTATTCAGCCTTCAGGGCGTGATGGCCGAGAGGCAGGCGCTCACCGCGTCGACCGACAAGCACGCGCTCGGGCACGGTGTAGGCCGTGTAGCTCCGGCGGCCGAACCGCTCCTGTCCGACAGCTTCCAGTGAACCCAGGTCAAGCCGCCGCCGCCTCTCCTTTCCCCCCTCCAGCGTGAGAGTCACGTCCACCTGCGACGGACCGCCTACCGGCACCCGCAGGACGAAGGATCCAGGAGAGCCCGCCCAGAGAACGATGGTCGGCTCGACGAGACAGGACCACGTCTCCTGCTTGCGCTTCGCGACAGCCCTCTCCAGCATCCTGCGTTCCGCCTCCCCTCCGCCCGCAGCCACGCCGGTGCCCGGTTCCACGTCGAGAGCAGCGCCCAAGACTCGGAGCACGTGATATATGCTTGAGGAGGGCGAGTCGCGCCACCGCCCTCGTGAGTCGCGATATCCGGGGAGGACACCGTACAGGACGGCCAGCTCATCAAGCGGTCGCTTGAAGGATTGAGGATGTTCGTTCTGGGAAACCATGCCTCTCGAGTCCAGCTTACCCGACCCGGTGCGGCGCGGTCCATGATCGTGGCGTCGGTCGCGACATCAGGAGGTGCCAGGTGACCGTCCAACCCCGCTATTCCTCTGCAGAGGTCCCTCCCGAACTCACGGGACTAGCCGAGCTTGCGCTTGACCTGCGCTGGTCGTGGAGCCACTCGGCCGACACGCTGTGGGAGCAGCTTGATCCCGAGCTGTGGGATACCACCCACAATCCGTGGCACATCCTGCAGACCGTCTCACGGAAGCGGTTGGAGAAGATCACCCAGGATCGCGCCTTCATGGAGGCGCTCGACCGCCACGTCGAGGCAAGACGGGAGTCACTCGAGGCTCGATCGTGGTTCGACCGTCGAGGAGGCGGTGTCGGGCTTGTCGCCTACTTCAGCATGGAATTCGGGCTGAGCGAATCGCTCCCGCTCTATAGCGGCGGGCTCGGCATACTGGCGGGAGACTACTTAAAGACCGCGAGCGACCTCGGGGTGCCGGTGGTCGGTGTCGGCCTTCTCTGGCAGCAGGGCTACTTCCGCCAAGCCCTCAGCATGACGGGCGAACAGATCGAGTTCTTCCCCTTCAACGACCCCGGTCAGCTTCCGCTTATCCCACTGCGCGACGCCGACGGCGAATGGATGAGTGTCGTCCTCCCGTTCCCCCGCAGACAGGTGCGTCTGCGCGCCTGGGAGGTCCAGGCGGGGCGCGTCAAGCTCTACCTGCTCGACGCCAACGATCTGATGAACAGCCCGGTCGACAGAGGCATCACGAGCGAGCTGTACGGCGGTGGTCCCGAGGCGCGCCTGCAGCAGGAGATGGTGCTGGGCGTGGGCGGTTGGCGGCTGCTCCGGGAGTTGGGGATCGAACCCGACATCTGCCACCTCAACGAGGGGCACGCGGCCCTGGCGGTGCTCGAACGAGCCCGCTCGTACATGGAGCAGCGAGGCATAGGCTTCGACCTCGCGCTGACGGCGACGAGGGCGGGCAACCTCTTCACCACCCACACCCCCGTGGAGGCCGGTTTCGACCGCTTCCCACCGGAGCTCGTCGCCGAGTACCTGGGAGGCTACGCGGATGAACTAGGCATCGGCCTGGACCGCCTTCTGGCCATGGGCCGTCAGCCGGGCGCTACGCCCGGATCTGCACCGTCCGAGCCTTTCAACATGACCTACTTGGCCATCCATGGCAGCGGGGCAGTTAACGGGGTCAGCCAACTGCACGGCGAGGTTAGTCGCGACCTCTTTGAGGGCCTCTTCCCCCGCTGGCCGCGCCCGGAGATACCCGTCGGTCATGTCACGAACGGCGTGCACATGCCTTCCTGGGATTCCCCCGAGGCCGACNNGAGCCCATCCGCAACATCAGCGACGAGGAATTGTGGGCGTTCCGCGACGCCAATCGGCGCAAGCTGATCGCCGTGGCGCGTGACCATGTGGCCCAACAGGGCCCTATCGCGGGCAGTCTGGAGGCGTTTGGCTCCGATCCCTCCTGCCTGTGCGACCCTGCCGTGCTGACCCTTGGCTTCGCCCGACGGTTCGCAACCTACAAGCGGCCCACCCTTCTACTCCACGACCCGGAGAGGCTCGAGCGCATGCTCTGCGGCCCCGACAGCAAGGTGCAGCTGATCCTCGCCGGCAAAGCGCATCCGGCCGACACCGAAGGCAAGGCGATGATCCGCCAGTGGACCGAGTTCATTGGCCGGTGCAACGTGCGGCCGCACATCATGTTCCTGGTGGACTACGACATGGACATCGCCGAGCACCTCGTCCACGGGGTCGACGTCTGGACAAACATGCCCCGCCGGCCGTGGGAAGCCTGCGGCACGAGCGGCATGAAAGTGCTGGTGAACGGAGGACTCAACCTCTCCGAGCTCGATGGCTGGTGGGCCGAGGCCTACGATCCTGCAGTGGGCTGGGCCATCGGGGACGGCCTCGAGCATGATTCCGACCCCGCTTGGGACGCTGTCGAAGCGCAGCGGCT
>PMIZ01000277.1 GCA_003157225.1 Actinomycetota bacterium
GGCTTCCCGTTCTTCCATCCCAAGGGGATGCGGGTGATCAACGCCCTCCTCGACTACTGGCGCAGGGAGCACGTGGCGGCGGGCTACGAGGAGACGCGGACTCCCACCATGCTGGAGCGCACGCTGTGGGAACGTTCAGGCCACTGGGACAACTACAAGGACAACATGTATTTCAGCGAGATCGACGGGGTAGGCTTCGCCGTCAAGCCGATGAACTGCCCCGGTGGGATCCTCATCTACAAGACCGACCAGCACTCCTACCGCGACTTCCCGTTGCGCATGGCCGAACTGGGGCTGGTGCACCGGCACGAGATGTCGGGAGTGCTGCAGGGCCTTTTCCGGGTTCGGTCTTTCACCCAGGACGACGCGCACATCTACTGCCTGCCGGAGCAGGTGGAGGACGAAGTTCTGGGTGTTATCGACCTGGTGCGGCGGATGTATAAGACCTTCGGCTTCGACCGCGTGCACGTGGAACTGTCCACGCGGCCGGCGAAGTCAATAGGCAGTGACGAGATGTGGGAGACGGCGGAGCGAGCCCTCGCCGCGGCCCTGGAAAGGACCGGACTCCCGTATGTGCTCAATCCGGGCGACGGCGCATTCTACGGCCCGAAGATAGACTTCCACATCGAAGATGTGATGGGACGCACCTGGCAGTGCGCCACCTGTCAGCTCGATTTCACCATGCCCGAGAGACTCGATCTTGAGTACATCGGCGAGGACAACAAGCGGTACCGTCCGGTAATGATCCATCGCACCGTGTTCGGCAGCGTGGAGCGCTTCCTCGCCATCCTCATCGAACACTACGGGGGCGCCCTGCCCGGCTGGTTGGCCCCTGTACAGGTCGCGGTGATCCCCGTCGCCGACCGGCACGCCGGGTATGCCGCGGAGGTGGCGTGCGCACTGACGAACGCCGGTTTGCGGGTAGACAAGGACCTGCGCTCGGAATCGGTCTCGAAGAAGATCCGCGACGGCGAGGTGAGCAAGGTGCCCTTCATGTTGGTAGTCGGCGATCGAGAGGTGGAGCAGGGTTCGGTGACGGTTCGCACCCGCGGCAGCAAAGAGACCCACGCGCTGAGCCTGGACGAGGCCGCGTGCAGCATCTGCGCGGAGTGCAGACCTCCGGCAGTGGCACCGTGCCGGCCTTGAGCGTCCGCGGCCGCTGGGTTATACTTCACGTTTGCATAAAGAGGAAGCCACCCTTCCCACCTGGCGCCTTTATGGTGCCTAGGTCTAACCATAGTGATGAGCGGAGCGGCGGCTAGCCGTGCCGTTGCATTGGGAAGCGGTGGCGACACCGCTTTTTGTGTTTGTGGGAAATAGTCTCTAACCGGTAGCGCCGGGGGAGGTGCAGGGCAACATAGCCGACATCGTTCGCATCAATGAGAAGATCCGCGCAGAGGCTGTCCGGCTCATAGGGCCGGATGGTGAGCAGGTCGGGATCGTGAGTGTTCCGGAGGCGTTGAACTACGCCGACAGATTGAACCTCGATCTGGTCGAGGTGGCTCCGATGGCCAGCCCACCGGTCTGCAAGGTGATGGACTACGGGAAGTACAGGTACGAGCAAGAGCAGAAGGCCAAGGAAGCACGCAAGCGGCAGACCACCATCAGTATCAAAGAGATCAAACTTCGTCCGAAGATAGACGATCACGATTTCGATACGAAGAAGGGTCACGTCGAGCGCTTTCTCAAAAAGGGAGACAAAGTCAAGCTCACAATCATGTTCCGCGGCAGGGAGTTGGTGCATCCCCATTTGGGGGAGAAGCTGCTGCGACGCATGGCCGAAGACCTGGCTGCGATCGGTGACGTCGAGTCGGAGCCCAGCCTGGACGGCAGAAACATGATCATGATGTTGGCCCCTAAGCGGACCTGACGCGAGAGGGCAGTCCGAGAAGCGATCTCTCTAGCGGTGGACTTCAGCCGGCTTCGGCCGGCTTGGACCCGCTCGCAGGAGGATGAAGGGAACACCGATGCCGAAGAACAAGACGCACAAGGGAACGAAGAAGCGGATCCGGGTGACCGCAACCGGCAAGTTGATGAGGAAGCCGACGTACGGCAGTCACAAGCTCACGAAGAAGTCGGCCAACTTCAAGCGCAAGCTGCGCAAGGCCGTGCAGATAGTCCAATCGGATACCAATCGGCTCCGCAGCCTTCTGGGCCGTTAGGAGGAGTCAGCTATGCCCAGAGTCAAGAGGAGCATCAACGCGCAGAAGAAGCGCCGCAAGGCGCTGGATGAGGCCAAGGGCTACTTTGGTCTCAAGAAGTCGTCGTACCGCCGGGCCAAAGAACAACTCATCAAGTCCGGCACTTATGCCTATCGCGATCGGAGGGCCCGCAAGAGGGAGTTCAGGCGCCTGTGGATCACGCGCATCAACGCCGGCGCTCGCCTGCACGGGCTGAGCTATAACCAGCTCATCCACGGACTGAAAGCCGCCGAGATCGACATCGACCGCAAGATCCTTGCCGACCTGGTCGTCCGGGAGCCCGAGATATTTGCGCAGATGGCGGCGCGGGCCAAGGAAGCGCTGGGGGCAAGCTAGCAGGAAGCTGCTGTTGCCTGCAAAGGACGGAAGACGTGATCCGCGATATTGCCGGGCGACAGAACCATAGCGTCAAGCTCGCTCGCAAGCTGCAGAAGAAGAAGCATCGCCGGGAACGCGGCCTGCTGGTGGGCGAGGGAATGGACCTGTTACAGGCGGCTTGGCAGGCGGGGGCCGACCTGCGGGACGTTCTTGTGAGGCACGACCTTGTCTCGGAGCTGCCGGTGGAGTTGCTTGAGCGCGCCCGATCGCAACCGGTGGGAGCGGAGGGGCTGGACATAGGCGTCTGCGATGTGGAGACGCTGGAGTATGCCAGCTCGCTCGGGGGCGCCGCCGATGTCATCTTCATCTGCGTCGAGCCGGGTCGCAGCCTATCCGGCGTTCCGGTGGGAGAAGGGCTGACCTTCTTTCTCGAAGGCGTAGGCGACCCCGGTAATGTCGGTACGATTGTGCGCAGCATGCATGCCTTCGGGGGTCGCGGAGTGATCTGCTCGCCGGGCACCGCGGACCCGTTCGGTCCGAAAGCGATGCGGGCCGGAATGGGGGCGCAATTCTTGCTTCCGGTCGTAGTGGAAGTGACGCCGGAAGACCTGCGCGCGAGACTCGGGGTGCTGCCGGCGCGTGGAGAGGCCGTGCCCCGGGTGTGGATAGCCGATCCACACGAAGGTGAAGACGTGCGGGTGCTCGAAAAGGGTAAGGCGGCCCTGGTGGTTCTGGGGGCTGAGAGGAGCGGGCCTGGTTCCGGTTGGCCGGGCGCTGGGCGTGTCACCATTCGGCAACGCCGGTTCGACTCGCTCAACGTGGCGATGGC
>PMIZ01000533.1 GCA_003157225.1 Actinomycetota bacterium
GCGGCGTTCCGCCGAGTGGCGGGATCCGGGGTGCCGGTAACCGAGAGGGCTCGGGTGGCGGCGGGATAGCGGACGGCCGGGAGCGTCGCCGGCCTGTGGTACATTTCCCCGCGTGAATCTCAAAGAGAAGACCATCGGCGTCCTCATGGGCGGTCTTTCCGGCGAACGGGAGATCTCCTTTCGCTCCGGTCGCAACTGCCTACGCGCGCTTCAGTCGCGCGGCTATCGCGCCGTGAGCATCGATGCGCTGCGTGATGTCGCTCAGCGTCTCGATGAGGAGGGCATAGAGGTCGCCTTCCTCGCGCTGCACNNGAAGACGGCACCATCCAGGGCCTCCTCGAAGTGATGGACATCCCCTACACGGGTTCGGGCGTGCTCGCCTCCGCTCTCGCCATGAACAAGATTGCCGCGAAGAAGGTGGTGGGCGCGAGCGGCGTCCCCACGCCGGCCTATGTTGAGATTCCGGGCGAGGAATCGCCGGCGGCCGCCTCGGCTCGTGTGGAGTCCGCGCTGGGTCTGCCGGTGATGCTGAAGCCGGTGGAGGAGGGGTCCAGCTTGGGCGTCTCCAAGTGCAAGACAAGCGCGGAGCTGGAGTCCGGCATCGCGAAGGCGCGAGAGGAGTTTGGAGCGGTTTTCGCCGAGGGCTTCGTCGCGGGCACGGAGATAACGGTCGGAGTGCTGGAGCGAGACGGACGGCCGCAGGCGCTGCCGATCCTTGAGCTTCGCCCCAAGAACGAGTTCTACGACTATGAAGCCAAGTACACCGAAGGCATGACGGAGTTCGTGCTCCCGGCCCGTCTCGCCCCGGCGGTTTATGCGGAGGCCGAGAGGGGCGCCGTGGCGGCGTTCACGGCCGTGGGGTGCAGGGGCTACGCCCGGGTGGACATGATGGTGGACGCGGCTGGAGTCCCCTGGTTCGTGGAGGTCAACACTCTGCCGGGCATGACCGACACGTCCGACCTGCCGGCCCAAGCCAAAGCCGCCGGCCTTTCGTACGAAGACCTGGTGGAGACGATCCTGCTCACGGCCGTTGCCTGACTCGGAGGAGGTTCGAGTGCGCGAAGGCGGTCCAGTCGGTGCGCGCGGCCACCTTGGCTTGGTTGACGCCCACGTGCATGTGTTTCCTCCCGAACTCATTCGAGACCGCCAGGCGCATTTGGAACGCGATGTCCGCTTCGGCGAACTGTATCGTCTGCCCCGCGCCCGCATGGTCACGGCCGATCAAGTGATCGAGTCGATGGACCGGGAGGGCATCGACCTCTCGATCGTCGTGGGGTTTCCCTTCACCGACCAGGGTTTGTGCCGGCTCTTGAACGACTACCTTCTCGAAGCCGTGGCGACATATCCCCAGCGATTGGCCGGCCTGGCCTGTGTGGCCCCCGAGGCGCCAGGAGCGGTCGCGGAGCTCGAGCGCTGCCTCGACGCCGGGCTGCGAGGATGCGGGGAACTGGCGCCGGAACCGGGGGAGAAGCTCAAAGCCGTCGCGGGGCACCTGCGCGAGCGCGGAGCGCCCCTCCTCGTTCACGCCTCCGAGCCGGTGGGCCATGAGTACCCGGGCAAGGGCCGCTACGGTCCCGACAGCTGCTTTGCTCTGGCTGCGTCCCACCCGGGGCTGACCATCGTGTTCGCCCACTTCGGAGGTGGTCTATTCCTGTACGAGTGCATGCCCGAGGTGCGGAAAGCTCTCGCCACCGTGTTCTACGACACCGCGGCTGCGCCCTATCTCTACGATGCCGGCATCTATCGGGCGGTCGAGTCGACCGCTGGGATAGAGAAGATCATTTTTGGCAGCGATTATCCCCTCCTTGCCCCGGGAAGGTACCTGCCGGAGCTCGAAACGCTGTCTCCCGCGGCCCGCGATGCGGTGCTGGCCGGGAACGCGAGAAAGGTGTTCGGACTATGAGCGACTCCACGGGTCACGTCCACGACCTGCGCCAGGTGCTGGAGGCTCTGGTGGCCGGCCGGATGGACCTTGACACTGCCTTGCAGAAGCTTCGCCTGTTTCAAGTGGCGCAACTGGGGGAGTTCGCTCGTCTCGACACCAACCGCGACCTGCGGAAAGGCGTGCCCGAGGTGATCTACGCCTCGCGCAAGAGCGATCCCGAGCTGGAGGCCATCGTGCGGCGCTGTCTCGTGGATCGGGGCTTCGCACTGCTGACCCGGTTGGAGCCAGCGGAGGCCTTGAAGCTCAGTGAGGCGCTAGGGGCGCACGGTCCCGATGCCCGCGGCGAGACCCAGGCGGCGATCGCCGGGCTCGAGATCGCCTACAACGAGCGTGCGAAGGTGATGGCCGCGCACTCCGGCGGGTACCGGGCGCCGCAGGAGCGTGGCTGTGTCGGTCTGCTCACCGCGGGCACCTCGGACATCCCGGTCGCCGAGGAGGCTGCCTTGGTGATGACTCACATGGGCTGCCGCGTGGAGCGCGGATACGACGTCGGGGTGGCCGGGCTGCACCGGCTGCTGGAGCCCCTCACCCGCGTTCTCGAGAACGGCGCCGACGTGCTCGTGGTGGTGGCTGGGATGGAGGGCGCTCTGCCTTCTGTGGTCGCGGGCCTGGTTGACGTGCCCGTGATAGGCGTCCCCACTTCCACCGGCTATGGCTTGGGCGGTGACGGTACGGCAGCTTTGTACTCCATGTTGCAGAGCTGCTCGCCGGGGCTGGTGACCGTCAACATCGACAACGGTGTCGGCGCGGGCGCCGCGGCGGCCCTCATTGCCAAGCGCGGGTCGGAGGCTCGGCCCTCATAGGTCAGGGCTCCCGCGGGTCCCGGCTTCGTAGGTTCGGGGCCTAACCTATTCCTCGGGCGGCGTTTCGAAGTCGCGCGGTGGGTCGGTCCGCAGTCCGAACCGGTGCTCGAGGTGGTCGGCGATGCGCTCCGACGCGTGCCCGTCTCCGTACGGGTTGATAGCGGCGGCCATGCGCTCGTAGGCGGAGCGGTCGCGTAGCAGCAGCAGCAATTCCCGCGCGATGAGCTCGCTATCGGTGCCCACCAGGCGGGCGGTGCCCACTTGGACGCCCTCGGGACGTTCGGTGGTGTCGCGCATCACCAGCACCGGTTTGCCCAGCGTTGGCGCTTCCTCCTGAAGGCCGCCCGAGTCGGTGATCACGACGTCCACGGTCTTCATGAGGTGGACGAAAGGCCCGTAGGCGAGCGGCTCGGTGAACACCACCTGGTCGACCGCGTCGAGCGCGCCACGGAAGGTAGTCCGGACCACCGGGTTCAAGTGTATGGGGAAGACGAACGTGACCCCAGGCTCGCTTTCACAGACCTGCTTTATGGCGCGGGCGACCCGTTCCATCGGCATCCCCCAGCTCTCCCTGCGATGAACGGTGACCAGGACCTTCGGCCCCGGCCGCTTGAGCGCGCGCTCCAGCTTCGGCTCCCAGGGTGGCGGGGAGGAGGACGCCGTGGTCAGCAGGGCGTCGATCACCGTGTTGCCGGTGACCAGAATGGAGTCGG
>PMIZ01000006.1 GCA_003157225.1 Actinomycetota bacterium
CCCGCGGGCGCCCTTGGCACCCGAGATACCGGCGGCATGAACGTCTATATCCGGGAGCTTGCCCGCGAACTGGGTAGAGAAGGACATCTCGTGGATGTCTACACGCGAGCCCACGGATCGAGAGAGGCTCAGATCGTGGCCCTGGGAGAGAACGCTCGGCTCGTTCACCTCAAAGCCGGTGAGAACAGGAAGATCAAGAAGGCCGCCCTCTACCCGCGACTTCCCGAGTTCGCCGCCAATCTGGAGAGCTTCGTCGAGGAAGGCGACCTCCGCTANNCATCGGCGAGGCGGAGTCTGAGCTTCGCATCGCAACCGAGAGGCGACTAGTCGAGACGGCGGACCGCGTTATCGCAGCCACGGAGAAGGAGAAGTGGACCCTCGCGCGCGACTATGGCTGCTCCGCCACCAAGATAGGAGTGGTTCCCTGCGGGGTCGATCTAGAGCTGTTCCGACCGGTGGACAAAGCGGTGGCTAGGCGAAAGCTGAAACTGGGGCCCGGCCGGATGATCCTCTTCGTGGGGAGGATGGAGCCTTTGAAAGGGATCGACAACCTGCTGCAAGCGAGGAGTCGCCTCAAGCACGTACCGGGGCTTCAGATGCTGCTTCTGGGCGGTGACCGGCACAGTCTCGCGGAAGCTAGCCGGCTGACGGCGCTCGCCAACGACCTGGGTCTGGACGGCTCGGTATTGTTCCTTGGATCGGTGCGGCAAGATCTCCTGCCGTATTTCTATAGCGCGGCCGACGCTTGCGTCATCCCCTCACACTACGAGAGCTTCAGTTTAGTGGCGCTCGAGTCCCTGGCGTGCGGCACGCCCGTGGTCGCGACCGACGTGGGCGACCTCAAGAACATCATCCACGACGGCGCTTCGGGGTACGTGGTCCCGGTGAACGATCCCGATGAACTCGCCCGCGGGATAGAGTCGCTCCTCTCTTGGCCAAGCCGCGATCGCGAATCCGCGAGTGTCATCAGCGCGTCAGTTCGTCGCTTCTCCTGGCCCAACATCGCGACGGCGATCATGGAAGAGTGCCACGAGACCGTTGCCGCTCGGCGGGCGGAACATCGCTGTTCAACGCTCGTCCATACCACGGGCTGCGTTTCTTGATCTTGAAACCGCGGGCGTGGTAGAGCGCGCGAGCTGCTTCGTTCCGGGCATCAACGGTGAGGTCGACGACCTCCATGCCTTCATCCCGAAGGTGCAAAAGAGCCGCGGCGAGAACCCTGTCTCCCATCCCCCGGCCCCTGTGGCTCGGAGCCACGGCCAACATGTTGATCCTTCCTTTGGCTCTTCTTTGACCGCGGGTTCCCTTGTCGGTTATCTCGACCCAGCTGTACGCGATGATGCGTCCCTGACCGTCCGCGACGGCTAGGATCGTGGGGTAGTGGTCGGCGATCCCAAGCCGGTGACGTATGGCGTCCGGAGTCTCCGGACAGTAACCCCAACTCCCCGCGAAGGAGGCATTTTGAAGCTCCGCCAATGCTTCTGTCTCGCCGTGGTGCAGAAGGCGACATCCAGCACCTGCCCGCTCCACTTCCCGCCAACCGACCTCGGACATGTCGAGAGTCAACTCGAGGAACAGACGTATCCGTCGGAAGCCCACCCCTATCAATTCCTTCCTAAGGACCTTGTCTTCCTCCGCAACATTTGCGTGAGCTTCGATAGCATTCAGCTGTCCGGCACGGCCCACTGCAGCGGCCAGAAGCTCCTTGCCCCACCCGCGGTCCGTGAGCCTCGGATGCACCCAGAAGGTCAGGACGACACGGCCGATGGCCAGTTCGGGCACCACCTTCGCGTAGCCCGCGATTCCGTCGGCTGCCTCGAGAATGAACAGATCCTTCGCGGGTGTGTAGTCGGGCCACCCTGCCTGTTCGGCGATTACTTGCGAGTAGACGTAAGAACCACTGGAGTCCCTTTCTCCGCCCAGCGTTCTCAAGGATAGATATCCCTCAAGATCTTCCGGTAGATAAGTTCTTATGGCGTATTTATATGGTGGCATATTCTAGTGATGCAATATGATTATCATTCAAAAACTGGCGGTGAGGTCGCATCAAGTATACTATCCCGCGGAGTACGGGATACCCACGGTCATTTCGCGGTTAGGGGGCTAGGGCATCGATGAGCAAAGCCAAGGACATCATGGTCGTTACGCCACACCCGGATGACGCTGAATTCGGCGTGGCGGGGACCGTGGCTCGCTGGACGCGCGACGGCAAAGATGTCGTCTATGTCGTGACCACGAACGGGGACAAGGGCTCGAGCGACATAAACGTGCAGCCAGCGGCACT
This sequence comes from Actinomycetota bacterium, assembly GCA_003157225.1. The sequence goes on from PMIZ01000006.1 coordinate 2,285, forward strand.
TGCGAAGACCCGCGAAGAAGAACAGCTTGCGGCGGCCAAAGTGCTGGGAGTGAGCGAGGTCGTGTTCCTTCGCTATCCGGATCAAGGTCTGGAGGATACGGCTGAGTTCCGAAAGACTCTGGTGCGCCAGATTCGGAAGTTTCGCCCGAGGACGGTGGTCACGTGTGACCCCTATCGCCGCTACCGATGGCACCGAGACCATCGGATCACGGCCCAGGCCACCATGGACGCCGTGTTCCCATATGCCAGAGACGTTCATTCCTACCCCGACCTGCTCGAAGCGGGCCTCCAGCCCCACAAGGTCAAGGAACTCCTGTTCTGGGCTCCCGAGGAACCC
>PMIZ01000160.1 GCA_003157225.1 Actinomycetota bacterium
TTTGGACGCCCGGCTGGCGCCGTCTTTGACCCTATCACTACTCCCCAGCGTTGCCTCCATGACCGCCTGCGTGAGCAACTGCGCGATGAGTGGGGACGCGAGCCCACAGACACTGAGGTAGAGGATGCCGTCTATGACCGCTGCGAGGTCTATGGCGGCATGGACGGCGGCTGGGGCATCACTGCGGCCACAGTCATCGCCTGGCAGGATAACGTCTGCTGGTGGATGGGCGGATATAAGACCTGGGTGGATCCCAAAGACCCGGGCACGGCGGCCATGGAGGAATATCGTCCCGCGTCTGAGAACGCCCCGAACCTGGAGCGACTAGGACTCAAGCGGGCCCGGCGCATCTGGGGCGATTCTGCCGCCAAGGCCCTGTGGCTCGAGTATCGCCCCTTTGGCCTGCGCATTGAAGACGCGAGCAAGCCCAAAGGCTCTGTGGAGGCGGGTGTGAGCCGCCTGGCTTCCATGATCCGCAATGGGGCGATCTGGGATAAGGACCCGTCCGCGGTCAAAGCGCCTGGTGAGGTGCTGATCTTCGACAAGTGCGCCCTGAGTCTGAATGCGCAACGCCGTGAGACCACGGGCTATCGCTGGGAGACTGACTCTAACGGCCAGATCATCATGAAAGAGAACCATGCTGTGCCTCTCAAAGAGCGCGGTGGTGACGACCTGATTGACTGCGACCGCTACGCCATCGTGATGAGCCACCCGGCAGGGTTTGGCGACGATGTGGTGATGGGCAAGATGCGCTGGGGTCGCTAGCGAACGAGGATAGCGCGGATAACAAAAGATAACGCCACTCAGAGCCACAGAGACCGCTAGAACTAGACGTGAAGCCGTCTAGTCGCGTCTAAATCCCCCTCTTGCCCCAGTGGGCTCCTACAAGCGAACAGCAGCGCAGGCGCGATATGTCGCCTGCCTGGCCGCACGCAATGAGGAACCACTGTGACGTTCTCCCTGAGCTTCGAAGAGGCCGCCGCTGGTATAAGCCTGGAGACGGACGAGCGCGACCTGCGCCCGGATGAGGCTTGCTCCTACGACTACTCAGAGCAGCCCTTCGTGGTCGCCAACCTGCTGACCGCTGTCGTGCGTGCCATCTCCAAGCGGCTCCATCCAGACAACACGATCCGCGTCGCCACGATGCGGTGGGGTCAGTGAGGTTAACCCATGAGCGTCCCCAATAACGACGATCCTTTTGCCATCCTGGCCTCTGGTCAATCAACGGCTAGGTTCGATCCTCGCGTCACCGACAAGCACCGCGACTTGACCGCCCCCCAGGACAAGCGCATGAGCGACAACTGGGAGGCTTACGAGAGGGGCACAGCCACTCCCGCTCTCAATGAAGAGCAGGACGGGGCTGACTATTCGATCACTTTCGGCCTGCCGTCCATGATCGTGGACACCTACAACGACTGGCTGACCGGCAACGCCCCCTATCTGAAAGTCGTCTGCGACTGCGCGACCAATGAGCAGGATGACCCCTGTGTCCACCAGCAAGAGTTCGAGAAGTCATGGCCTGTAAGCCAACAGAAGCTCGACTTCGAGCGCATGCGAACCGTGGGCGGCGTGACTGGGCACTCTTTCGTCAAGAACCTGCCGCCTAAGAAGGACCGCAACAAGACCTGCAAGGCGGTCATCTTGGACTCGGCCAAGGTCACTGTGAAGACCGATCCTGAGGACTACCAGGTTGCGATCTCCATCAGTCTAGTCTGGGCTGAGCTCAACGACGCCAATCAGACCATCTACCACAAGCAGACCCATAAGCGCATCCAGACGCCGATGACTGATGGCAGCACGAAGACGACCTGGGAGATCAAAGAGGAAGAGGCGCAGCCAGGCCAGGGCTTCAAAGAAGTCCGCACTATCCCGTGGCCTTACGAGCTCTGCCAGATCTCCAATAACCCCAACATCGTCTCTCCCTGTAAGTTCTGGGGACAGAGCGACTTTGACCCGAACATCCTGAACCTGGCCGCGGCCATTGACCGGGCGGCGAGCAATGTCCAGGCCATCCTCTCCAAGAGCGCCGATCCCTTCCTAGTCACTTTCGGCCTGTCGGACTCCGGCCAGCGGGCCATCGAGCATCGCCAGGTCGGTTCGGTTGCCCACTTCAAGGACAAGACTACTCAGGGCATCGAGCTGGTGGAGATCCAGGCCGGCGCTATCGTCGTGGCCATCGAGTTCCTGAACTCCCTGCGCTCGAGCCTATTCACGACCACGGGCATCCCGGATCCAGAGAAGGCCGTGGGCCGCGTTGGCCCGATGACCGCCGCTGAAGCCGAACTGCGCGAGTCCGGTCGCATCGCCCACATCAACGCTCTGCGCACGACCTACGAGTCAGGCCTGATGGAGCGCGGCGCGACCATCCGCATGTATCTCGATCAAGCCAATTGGCAGGACGGCATTGAAGTCATCTGGCAGCCGCTCTTCCCAACTGATGAGGGCGCCGCGGTCACCAAGGCGGCTGCACTCCAGGGTATCGGCGCTTCCAAGCGCACTGTCTTCATCACCGCCGAGCTCGACCCTGATGAGGAGTTCAAGAACATCAAGGACGAGAACGCCGCCGTGCTCAAGCCGGCCCTGGGTGAAGAGGTAATGGGGGATCCTTCGGCGCCTGCCCCAGAAGCACCAGCCGATGACTCTGGCTCCATGGACGACTCAACTAACCCAATGGGAACTCCGGCACCTACTTCTATGAAACCGATGAACAAGCCCATGACTGGCAAGCCCCAGCCATCCGCCAACTAAGGAGCAACTGAGATGGCTTTCACCTACACCCACAAAGGGAAGCTGGTCGACATTCCCGAGACCGCGACTCGCGGCGACACCTATCTAGCCCAGGACGATCAGACCTCGGGCCCCTTCGGCACCTCCTATATCTACAACGGCTCAACCTGGTCTCGTATCCATGCTGAGTCCGGCCAGTCTCTCTCTGAGGCCCTAGATGTGGCCCTGGGCGGGGCTCAAGGATCCGGCGATGCTGGTGCTCCTGGAGACAAAGGCGCGACTGGCGACAAGGGACCA
>PMIZ01000273.1 GCA_003157225.1 Actinomycetota bacterium
CTCCAGGAGACCGGCAAAGAGCCCACCGACGACGATCTTTCCAGCGAGTTGGGAATCGAGCCGCACGAGGTGCAGGAGATGCGCAAGATCGCGCAGCGGACCACCTCTCTCGAGACGCCCATCGGCGACGAAGAGGACGCGGAACTGGGCGATTTCATCGAGAACTCTCGCACGCCCGACCCCGCTGAGGAGGTGGCGACGAGGCTCGCCAAGGAATCCTTGGACAGGGTACTCAAGTCTATGGACGAGCGGGAGCGCAAAGTGGTCGAGCTTCGCTTCGGCCTCAAAGGCGAGCATCCGCGCACCTTGGCCGAGGTCAGCTCCCGCTTCAACGTCAGCCGAGAGCGCATCCGCCAGATCGAGGCTAAGGCCTTAGAACAGATCAAGGCGGCCGAAGAGATACAAGCCTTGAGGGAGACCGCCTAGCCTCCCCCGCCCGCCGGCCATGATGCCGGCCAGTCAAGAACCGCATCGCGAGGGCGCGCCGCAAGGCGCGCCCTTTTCGCACTCCGAGATCGTACGCCTCATCCAGCGCGCCTGAGATGCCGATTGCCCAGATGACAAACTCGCCTTCCCGGCCTTTGAGGACCAACGATGGACGACCACCAACAGCTCCAGGACACAGTCCAACCAGCGCGCGTGCCCGAGGCGGGTCCCGTTCCCCCGAAGGCGCCATTCCGGCGGCGCTGCCTCGCGCATACGATAGACCTGACCATCGTCGCCATCGTGCTTGCTCTGTTCCTCCTTCCTGTCCTGGCCAGCCACGCCCGGACGAGTTCCCCTCTGCTCAAGGCCTCAGCCTGGGTGTACCTGGGCGTCTTCGTGTTCCTTGCCGTGGTGCTGGGGTTCACTAAGGCACGCGGTTGGCGGCGCCGGACGCAGTATGTGACCGTCGGCATGAGCATCATGGATGTCCGCGCGCTTCGCGTGGGCGACACCACGCGTCTAGTCGATAGCCGCTACCTGCCTGCGGTCGAAGGGCTGAAGCGAGGCCGTGCGGCCGCCACCGCGGCTCTGCCGCTGATTCTGCTTGGACTTGTCTTTCTCATCTTCGAGTTGATCTCGTACTCATAGGAGCCTGCGCGCCGGCAACGCGCTCTGAGGCTAGCGGCTTCGTTGTTCGGCAGCCTTCCGGCCGGTCCGGCCATCATCGGGAGACCCCCGCGTGGCGAGTTCTTGACACTACTGCTTATTGCGCTGTACTGTGTTACACGTAGTAGGGAGACATCTGGGAGAGGTTGTGTTGGACAGCGGCGACCAATGGATCGTGCAACTCCGGAAGGGCATCGTCCAGTTGCTCGTCCTCCGGCTGCTGGCGCTGAGGACCGAGCTTCACGGCTACGCGCTCGTGAAGGAACTCCTTGCCCTTGGACCGCTGGTCGCCGGCGAAAGCACGGTGTACCCCGTGCTAAGGCGGTTGGAAGCGTGCGAGCTACTGACATCGCGCTGGGTCGACTCAGATGGCGGACCTCCCCGCAAGTACTACAGGCTCACCCAGACCGGCGCCGCGTTCCTCGCCGACGCCCAGAAGGAGTGGGACACGTTGGTTGAGACCATAGACCGTTTGAAGGGGGACGGCCATGACTGAAGTTCCCGATGCTAGCGAGCGCTACCTCAGGCAACTCGGAGAGGGTCTTCAGGCGCTCGGGCCTGAGGAGAGCGCCGAGATCGTTCAAGAGGTGCGCAGTCATCTCGCGGAGGCGACGGCCGAGGCCGGCGGTGACCTCGATGTGGCACTTGCCCGGTTTGGGAGCCCGGATGACTTGGCGAAGAAGATCCTGGAGGAGCGCGGCATTCTCGTTGAGAACCCGGCCGTGCCCCCCGCTGCAGGCTGGCGGCGCGCAGTCGCTCTTTCCATCGACGTGCTCTTCTGGATGATAGCCGTCACTCTTCTGTCCGGCCTTGGTCTTGGCATTCTCCCGTGGCTTATGTACGCGAGCCCACGTCCGCTGCGGATCGTCGTCTCCTGTGTATACCTAGCTGTCATCGTGTTCTTGTTGGGCCGGAGGTGGCTCAGACCGTGGACGAGGAGCTGCTACCAGAGCATGGGAATGCAGGTCCTAGGACTCCGGCTAGTCAGGGTTGGTGAGAAGACCAGGCTGGTCAGGGCCGGTGACGTGGCGGGCGCCAGAAGGTGGGGGGTCGGGCGCATATACACCTGCATCCTCACACTGGCCGTTCTGTGCGGCGTCGGGTACTACCTCTACCAGGTCGTATGGGTCAATCCCGGACGTGACCAGCAGGCCGCCGTGCAAGGAGTCCGCAACGACTCCTCGGAGGCGGTCAGAGTGGTGAGCGAGGCGTACTGCCTGGCAATCGCAGCTGCGGGCCCAGCGGAGCCGCAGCTGAACGACTTGTACGTTCCATCTGCCCGGGGTATCGCCCAGGAACTCGCCGGTCGCCACACCGCAGGCAGGCTGCAGTGCTACACCATCCTTTCCGTGCAGCTTCCCGACTACAAGTGGCCAGGTCCCGGCGAGATGGGACGACCCTCCGGGCAAGTTGTGGCCGTTATCCAGGTGGCGGAGTCGGGAAGCGACTCCAGCTTGGCGGGCGCCTATGACTACACGCTGGTCCGTAACGTCCACGTCACGCGTTCGGGTTTGACGACGAGCGAGTGGTTTGGGCAGTGGCAGATCGAATCCGTGAAGGTGGAAGGCTCCTAGGTAGGAGCTGTCCTACGCTGGTAGCGGGGTCTCCCCCCTGCGGGCGCGGACGGCCTGGGCGATGGTGTCGAGGATCAGCTCGGCGACCGTCTCTTTAGGCGCCCGGTCGATGAGCACCTCGGAATCCTTGCTCAGAACGCGCACTTCGTTGAAGTCGGAGTCGAAGCCGATGTCGGTGCGCGAGATGTCGTTGAAGACGATCATGTCCAGCGACTTGCGCTCCATCTTCTCGCGGGCCCTGCCGAGGCCCTCCAGGCCATATTCGGCGGCGAAGCCCACCAGGAACTGGCCCTGCTTGTGCTGAGACACGTCGCAGAGGATGTCGGGGGTGGCCTGTAAGCCTATCTCCCATTCACGCCGGCCCTTGCCGATCTTGCCCCCGGTCGGCCCGTCGGCCACCCGGTAGTCGGCCACGGCAGCAGCCATGATGAGGATGTCGATCTCGGGCAGGCGGTTCATGACCTCGGCGTGCATCTCCCCTGCTGTAGGCGCCTTGGTCTGCCGGACGCCCGGCACGGCAGGCATGTCCACGTTGGCCTCGACGAGCTCCACGTGAGCGCCACGGTCGAAGGCCGCCCTCGCCAGAGCGAACCCCATCTTGCCCGAGCTGCGGTTGCCGATGAAGCGCACCGCGTCGATGGGCTCCCTGGTACCGCCCGCGGTGATCATCACCCGCAGACCGCGCAGATCGCGCTTGCGCTGCACCTGGAGCCGCAGCTTGACCTCAGCCACGATGCTGTCCGGCTCGGCCATGCGACCCGAGCCGAAGTCGCCGCAGGCCAACTCGCCCGCCCCCGGCTCCACGACAAACACCCCGCGCTCGCGCAGCAGGCTGACGTTGTGCTGCGTGGCCGGATGCTCCCACATGTTGGTGTTCATGGCGGGCGCGATGACAACGGTCTTGCCGAAGGCCAGGATCATGGAAGTGAGCAGGTTGTCGGCGACACCGTTGGCCATCTTCGCCAGAGTGTTCGCCGTAGCAGGGGCGATCACCATGATGTCCGCCTCTTGGGCATCCTCCACGTGGGTGATCTTTGAGTCGACCCGCAACTCGCTGACGTGGTCTAGGCGAACCGGCGCCTGCGACAGGGTCTCGAAGGTCATGGGCCCCACGAACTGGATGGCGGCGCGCGTCATGATGACACGCACTTCCATGCCGGCTTTTTGCAATAGGCGCAGCAGTTCGGCTGCTTTGTAAGCGGCGATCCCTCCCGTGACCCCGAGGAGAACGACGGGCCGGTCAGCCATCACTCGCTCCCTTGTCCGCTATTGAGTGCTCGGGCGCACCCTGCAGGCGATCTCACCACGAGCCGCTTCGGCCATGGCTATGCTTAGATAGTTCTTCGAGAAAGTAGCGACCGGCGGTGGCGCGAAGCTGTCAAGCCCGCCGCCCTCGCCCAGGCTGTGGTAGTAGCTGTTGATCTGCCGCGCGCGCTTGGCGGCGATCATCACCAGTGCATACCGGGAGCCCCCGGCGTGAGGGAGCAGCTCGTCGATGCGAGGCTTGTCC
>PMIZ01000443.1 GCA_003157225.1 Actinomycetota bacterium
CGTCACGTCACCGTCCCACGCGGGTGCGGGCGGGTCCGCCTCGAACGCCGGCATCGACAGGGCGAACGCCGCCGTGACCGTCACGCGGCACGCGTTCTGGTGGTCCTCCATGTAATCGTCGGGTGAAGGCACGAGAAGCACCGCCGGCTTCACGTCCCGCAACACCGACGCGACCCGGCTGACCAGGCTTGCATCGAACATTATCGAAAGGTCGTCCACGAGCGGCGGGTGCCATCGCGCTCCGCCGACAGCGGCCGATGAGCGCGCCTCTTTTTCGCGGGTCTTGGCCGTCTCGTCACCGTTGGCCGAGAGCGCACCGCAGCACCCGTCGGTCATGCTCCACATGTGGATGGAGGCTCCCGCGTCCTTCAGCAGCAGCAGGGTGCCCGCCATCATGAACTCGATATCGTCGGGGTGCGCCCCGATGGCCAGTGCAATCCAGGATGTAATGTGATGATATTATCCTCATGCGAGTAGCCCGGCGCTGTTGCTCGCACCGGCTGCAGGGTCATAAGGCCAGTGTAGACTGCGGCTAACGCCAGACCGGTCCGCGCCGTTTGATCCTGTGCTGTCTTGGGGTCGCGGCCAATGATCCGCGTGTAAACTGGCGCCCTGATGATGTTCCACAGCAACTGCTTCGGGCTCTCCGGCTCTTTGGGACGGCCGAGCAGCGTCCGGCCATCGGCAATCGCAGAGATGACCGGCGCCCAGACGAGTGGACTGCCCAAGATCGTTAGCCAGCTCAAGGTCTCGCTGGGCAGCGATAAGATTCTTGTCGCCACAAGGATAGTGGTAACAGCCCAGGGCAATACACAAAGGAAGAATACGAGGCGGATAATCTCAGACAAGGTCAGATTGGTCCCCGGTAGATGCCTGGGCGGATGAGTGGGTTGTGCAGCCATACACGCCATCCTTGCTCATAGAGAGCATTGGCTGGAGGGGCTTTTCCGGTTGCATTGCACCGGACAATTATACCACGCCCAGTCCGGCTCCGCGCAAGCCGGCGGCCAGGAAAAGGCAAATTGGCTCTCCTCGTGCCCTGATCGCCGCCCAAGAAGTGCAGCCGAAGAGTGTAGGCTGTGATGGCCCAGGGCGCTCAAGAGAGAGCGCCCATGCCCGTCAAGCTGAGCAGCCCATCCGAGTGTAACCATGCGCCTGATGCCTCTGCCCCCGGCCCCACCCTCGTCTTTGGGAGTGGGGAGATCGGATCCAAGGGGATGTGCGGCGGGTTCGCCGCCGCACTCCCCGAATACTTGAGTCTTCCCGCTGCACAGGAAGGTAGTAGCGCAGATAGCGGTTACCGGTCTTGGCCACATACCGGTCTTCGGCGACGACCTCACCCGACTCGTTGCGCGGTCACCTCAGTCAGACAATCTGGCATAATTCTCCTCCTTGGTGTAGAATAGGGCTGCGGTCCGGCTGGGTGGCCCGATCCTGTCTGGGGCGGCATCCTTGCTGTCAATCAGTCCTCATGCCGGGAGCCGGTGGTCCAGACGAGCTGCTACCTCGTCTTGCGGCGAGGCCAGGGACATCCTACGTGGTCAGACGTTAACCCCCAGGCAGACCGGGAGACAAACTTCCCAAGGCGTGGTCTGTTCGACAGAACGGATCCGGCACGGGGAGGAACAGGTCTCGGAGGGTTATCGCGGCCTTGCCGCCGGATAGCCCCTCCGAAGCGAATGGCTCCCTCTCCTGGCAGGGTTCAGGGGCGGGGTGAGGGGGACGCCAATAGCGCCGTTGCTCAAGCAAGAGAATGATGCTTGACCAGATAGTTGATCCCCGACCGGACCACGGGGGTCTCATGTGCTCTTCGCTGTCTTTTTTTCCGAAGTCTTGGAGACTTCAGAAATCAGAGTGAGGGAAAAGGAGAATATGATGGCAACCCCATCAGGTACATCGTACGTTTACGTTGGCAATTACACGCGCTTCCCCCCGCTGGGCCGCGGCAGGGCTGACGGCTTATATGTGTATCGCTACGACCCAGCCACCGGTAGCATGACTTTGCTCCAGACGGCCGCAGAGGTGGTGAACCCCTCGTTCCTCAACCTCGATGCCGCCAGGCGCCGCCTCTTCGCCGTCAACGCCGTCTCTGCCATCGATGGCCACCAAGGCGGGGCCATCAGCGCCTATGCCGTCGACCCGGCGACGGGCATGCTGACCTTCCTCAACCGGCAGTCTTCGCGCGGCGATAACCCCTGCTTTGTCAACGTTGAGGCGACAGGCAAATTCGTGGTGGCCACAAACTATAACAGCGGCAGCGTNNTGCCGGTGCGGCCCGATGGCAGCCTCGACGAGGCCACCGACTTTGTCCAGCACGTTGGCTCCAGCGTCAATCCTGAGCGGCAGTCATCTGCCCATGCTCATTCCGTGAATTTCGACCCCGCCAACCGCCTTGCCTTCGTGTGCGACCTGGGCATGGACAAGGGCGTTATCTACCGCATGGACTTGGCCGCCGGCAAGCTGATTCCCAATGACCCAGCCTGGGTGAAAGCTCGTCCGGGGGCCGGGCCGCGCCATCTCTCGTTCCATCCCA
>PMIZ01000148.1 GCA_003157225.1 Actinomycetota bacterium
CTCGTGTGCGCGTTCCACCGGCTCAGGCTCTACCCTGCAGTCTTCTCCTCCAGTTCATCCACGCCTACGCGCTTGGGCACGTACTCCTCCTCCAGGCAGCCAAGAAGAAACACGTAGGGATCGTCGACCCACCTGACAGTCAAGGGCGCATGTGCAAAGTTCCCGGGGCAGATCACGGCTGTTGGCTGGGTTAACGTGTGATGCTCGCAATCGGGGCCTAGGGCGATGTCTATCTCCGCACCGAGGTAGCTGGGGTCCTGGGGGTCGAGGCCCACCCAGATGAGTACCTCCGGCTCGGCGTGGGTGTGGGTGTCGTCACCGGACCTGCCCGAGCCACTCCCGGGGCTGCTGAAGAAGCCCCAGTTGACGTTGAAACGGAAACCGTTGAGATCTTTCCCGTACATCCAGACCATAGAGTCGGCGTTCCCGGGACCGACGTAGCCCCTGGGGTGCAACACGCCTCTCGAGTCCAGGAAGGGCAGGTGCGTCGTCTCCGCTCTGACCCTCGCCGCAGCCACCCGCTTGGCCATAGCCTCTGTCTCTTCGGCTATCTCAGCCAGGTTCTCTGGAGATGGATGGTTCTCCAGCGGATGCACCAAGTGAGCGTACTTCTCCCCCTTGGTCTTGTGGGCGGGGCGTGACTGCTCGGGGATCGCCTCGGCCTGATAGGCGGCGGCCAATCCGAAGTGGTAGTGGGCGACTGCTTTGGGACCGATCTCCTTGACCTCGACCCGGCCGTGGGGAAGTCCCTTGGGGATGCAGACCACTGTCGGCATGTCGAAGCGGTGCTCCTCCCGCTCCTCGCCCAGTTCGATCGACATCCGGGCACCAAGCTGCAGAATGTCGTCGAGCTCGGTGCCGGCGAACACAAGAACCTCGCTGTAGGGATGGACCACAGCTCCTGAGACGGGGTGGCACACACCCGGCTCGGTCAAGAACCCATAGGAGAAGTTTGCGCCAAACCCTTCCCAGTCCTTGCCCTCCGCCCAGAGGCGGGGCTGTGGGTACAAGCCCGCCGGACCTGCTTTGGCCACAAGCGGCTTGACCAGATGTGCCCATTCCTTTGATCTAGACATGGTTTTCTACCCCTGACCTACAGTCTTCTCTGTTTCGGCCCGACAGTGTCTCGGATTCCCCTCCGGTTTCAGCAGCCAGCAGTAGGCGTGGTGACCACCGTCACGCTCTACCTTGGGCGGCTCCTTCTGGGTGCAGATCTCCATGGCCTTCTCGCAGCGGGGGTGGAACNNCCGGAAGGCGGATCCATTGCGCTTGCCACGCTGCCAGGCAGCGAGCCCAGAGCATCCACGCCTTCATCCTCGATCTCTGGCACAGAGCTCAGAAGGGCTTCAGTGTACGGGTGGAGAGGTTGGCCCAGAACCTCACCGGTCACCCCGTACTCGACCACCTGGCCGCAGTACATAACCGCGATCTTGGTAGCGAGATACCCCACCACGCTCAAGTCGTGGGAGACGAGGATGAAGGTCAGACCCAGGCGTTCTTTGAGGTCTTGCAGCATGAGCAGGATCTGATGCTGGGAGAGCACGTCTATGGCGGAGGTAGGCTCATCCAGCACGACCAGCCGCGGCCGCAGGATAAGGGCCCGGGCGATGGCGATGCGCTGGCGCATGCCTCCGGAGAACTCGTGAGGGTATTTGAAGAGATCGTGACGGCTCATGCCGACCATCTCCAGGGCTTCCACGACCGCGTTCTGGTACTTGTCGCCGCGAACCCTGTCGTGCACCCGTGCCGGCTCGCCTACGATGTCCCGCACCAGCCAGCGAGGGTTGAGCGACCAGAAGGGGTCCTGAAACACGATCTGCATGGATCGCCGCATGTGCTTCTGTTCGCGCTTGGAGAGGCCCTTCAGCTCCCGGCCCTGGAAAGCAATGGATCCGGACGTCAGGCGCTCGAGCATGGTGACACCGTTTACCAGCGTGGTCTTGCCTGACCCGGACTCTCCCACCAAGCCCAGCGCGTCCCCTACCTCCAGAGCGAGCGTCACGCCGTCTACCGCTTTGACGAATTGCGTCGGCCGCCGAAAGATGGCCCGGCGCACAGGAAAGTAGATCTTGACGTCGGTCATCTCCAGCAGGCTGTCCGCCATCTCAGTCACCTCCCCCAGTACCGGCCGGCGTTGTGGGCAGTTCCTCTCTTGCTTCCGTTGGAGACGCCGCTGCCGGATAGACCGCGAGCGAAGCCGTGACCTGAGGACAAGCCACTCCGTGCGTCGCCGACACAAAGGTGAGAGGGAGAACATCTTGTCCTTCGCAGGCCGGGCCTCGCGCGTCGCAACGTGCGTAGTGGCCGCAGCGAGAGATCGTGGAGTCCACTTCCGCGAAGACCTTCTGGTTCTCGTCTCCCAGACGCTCTTCTCGACGAGGAACCGCATGGAGCAGGTCCAGCGTGTAGGGGTGGAGCGGAGTCCTGACCACGTCGCGGACCAGGCCGGTCTCCACGATGCGACCCTTGGATAGAATGCCCACGCGGTCGCACATCGTCGAGACGAGGCTGAGGTTGTTGGCGATGAAGAGCAGGCTGACACCCAGCTCCTGCCGCAACTTGTAGATGGTCTTGAGCACGGAGGCCTGCACGGTCACGTCCAGGTTGCGAGTGGGTTCATCGGCGATGAGGAGTTGGGCTCCGCAGGCCAGCGCCAAAGCTATGATCACCCGTTGGCGCTGACCGCCGGAGAGCTGATGCGGGTACTTGTTCAGCATCATCTCCGGGTCGGGAAGCTCGACCAACCGCATGAGCTCGAGAGCCCTCGCGCCGGCCTCGCTCTTGTCGAGTCCCTCCCTCTGGTGGATGACCTCGGTGAGTTGGTTGCCGACGTTGAACGCAGGGTCGAGAGCAGACATGGGGTCCTGGAAGATCATGGAGATCCGGCGGCCGCGCAGTTCCCTGAGCTCCCTTGCGCTCTTCGCGAGCAGCGGCTCGCCTTCCAGGGTTAGTTCGGCGGCCGTCACGCGCGCCGGAGGCTGCCGGAGTAGCCCCAGGATAGCCAAGGCGAGCACCGTCTTGCCGGCACCCGACTCGCCCACCAGCCCGTAGGCCTCGCCATGCTCGATGTGAAGCTCCCAGACGTCGAGAACCGGCTCGAAATGCTGGAAGGTCTTGAAACCTACACTGAGATCGCGTATGCGCAGATGATCGTTCGTGGCCATCTACGCCCTCCCCCTGGTCCGGGGGCTGAGGACCTCGTTCAAGCCGTCTCCCAGGAGGTTGAAGGCGAGCACCGTCAGGCTGATGGCGATGCCCGGGAAGGCCATGTACCACCAAGCGCTCAGGAAGTAAGTTCGGCTCTGGTTGATCATGAGACCCCACTCCGGTAGAGGCGGCTGTGCCCCTACGCCTAGAAAGCTCATGGCGGCCAGCATCAGGACGATGCTGCCCAGATCGAGCGACGCCATGGTGAGCACCGGACCGATGGACCCGGGCAGGATGTGGCGGAAGATAACCGAGCGCTGGGAAGCGCCGATGGAATGTGCGGCCTTCACATACGGGCGCTCCCGCACCGAGACCGCCGACCCTCGAATCAGCCGCGCGTAGAACGGCCACCCGGTGATAGCCAAAGCGATGACGGCATTGCGAAGGCCGCTTCCCCAGAAGGCGGCGATGACGATGGCGAGCACGATCATGGGGAAGGAGAGGAAGATGTCACAGATG
>PMIZ01000303.1 GCA_003157225.1 Actinomycetota bacterium
GGGGTCGAGTGCCGAGGCCGGTTCGTCCATGAGGATGGCGTCCGGCTCCACCGCTATCGCCCGCGCGATGCATAAACGCTGTTGTTGTCCTCCCGAAAGGTCCAGGGCGCTCTTCTTGAGTTGGTTCTTCACCTCGTCCCAGAGGGCCGCTTGGCGCAGGGAGCGCTCAACCAGCTCATCGATGTCCCCTCTATATCCATTGATCTTGGCCCCGAAGGCCACGTTGTCGTAGATCGACTTTGGGAACGGGTTTGGCCGCTGGAAGACCATGCCGATCCTCCGCCGCACCATCACGGGGTCCACGCCCTGCGCGTAGATGTTCTCTCCGTGGTACAAGATCTCACCCGAAACGGTCGCGCCCGGTATCAGTTCGTTCATACGGTTGAAGCAGCGGATCAGCGTGCTTTTTCCGCATCCGGAGGGACCGATGATCGCGGTGATGCGTCGCGGACGTATATCCATGGTGACGCCCTTCAGGGCGATATTGGCGCCGTAGTGAACATTCAGGTCCTTGACCGTGAAGACAGGCGCGTCGCTGAACGAGCCGTTGGGATTCATCGAGTGAGTCTGCTCCTTGAGGCGAAGACGCGGGCCAGTACCGTGAAGACAAGCACTATGACGAGCAGCTCGAGAGCGCCGGCCCAGGCTCTGGCCTGGGCGGCCTCGAAGGCCTGGCCGGCGCCGTTCAAGATGAGGAGGGTCAGGGAAGAGATGGGCGAACCCGCGAGCTTCGTCACCAGCTGGAGGGACCCCAGGGCGGTCATGATGAGCGGCGCGGTCTCGCCCGCCGCTCGGGCCACCGCCAGCATCGCCCCGGTGGTGAGACCCGGCGCGGCGGAGGGCAACACCACCTTGGTGATCGTCTGCCATTTCGCCGCGCCCAGCGCGTGGCTGGCGTCTTTCAACTCGGAGGGCACCAGCTTCAGCATCTCCTCACTCGAGCGCACGATGATCGGCATCATGATGAGGGCTAGTGAAGCGGCCCCCATGATCGCCCCGTATTTGAACTTGACCACCAGGGCGGTGTAGACGAACACCCCCACGAAGATCGAGGGCACGCCGGTCATCACGTCGGAGAAGAAACGGATGAGTTTGGCCAGCCAGTTGCCCTTTCCGTACTCCACCACGTAGACGGCCCCGAGGATGCCGAGCGGAATGGAGACGACGCTGGCCAGCACCACCATGATGGCCGTGCCGATGAGTCCGTTCAGGAAGCCGCCTCCCTGCTTCATCATGCTAAACGGGGTGGAATGGGTGAGGAAGGTCCAACTCATCGCCGAGCCGCCCTTCATCAGGATCTGCACGAGGATCCAGATGACCGGCACGAGAGTGAGTACGACCGAGGCGACGATGAGGAACGTCATCGAGCGGTCCCGCAAGAGCCTCCGGGCTCCCGGCCTGGTTCCCCGAAGACCCGCGCCCGACGTGGCGCGCGCGCCGGCCCAGTTGTCGAGCCGGCTCGTGACCTCTGGACCATCCACCACTTGCACCTCCGCGGTCATGCCCGGTTGAACCGGTAGACGATCGCCCGGGCGACCATGTTGACGATGATGGTGATGACGAACAGCACCACTCCTGCCCCCACCAGGGCGCTGATCTGTATACCCGTGGCCTCACCCCAGCCGTTCGCGATGGCGCCTGCGATGGACCCCCCAGGCTTGAAGATGGAGAGGTTGATGACCGGGTTATTGCCGATCAGCATCGCCACCACGATCGTCTCTCCGAGTGCCCGGCCCAGGCCCAGCATCGTCGCTCCGACGACGCCGCCCCTGCTGCGCGGTAGTACTGCCTCCTTGATCATCTCCCAACGGGTTGCGCCAAGCGCGTAGGCTGCATGCCGGTCAGCCGAGGGCACCGACCGGAAGATCTCACGGGACAGGGAGGTGATGATGGGCGTGATCATGATGGAAAGGATGATGCCGGCAGCGAAGTAGGAGAGCCCCGTGGACGGTCCGGCGAAGATGGGTACGAAGCCGAGGTATCTCGCCAGAAAGTCGCTGACCGGCCGAAGCACGTAGGGCAGCACCACCCAGAGCCCCCACAATCCGTAGACCACGCTGGGGACCGCGGCGAGCAGGTCTACCGCGTACTCGATGGGGGCCCTCAGCCACTTGGGCGCGTACTCGGTGAGGAACAACGCCACGCCCACGCTCATGGGCACGGCTAGGATGAGCGCGATGACCGAAGTCACGACCGTCCCGTAGATGAAGGGGAGGATCTGGTAGGAGCCGTTGCTCGGGTCCCAGTTGCTGCCGGTGACGAAGGAGAGACCTTCCGCTCGGAAGGCCGGTAGCGCCGTCCGAGTGGTCGATATGACCATGTAGGCGAGTGCGAGCAGCACCAGTACGCCGCAACCGCCCGCAAGGAACGCGAACAGGGAGTCGGCCCCGCGGCCGGCTCCCTTCCGCTTCCAGCGATCCGCGGACAGGATGCTGGAGGATGAGTCGCTAGGACCCAATCAGCGCCACCTTCTGCAGCGCAGCGTCCTTCAGCGCACTGGGCAGCGGCGCGTAGCCGAGTTGCGTGGCGATAGCCGTGCCGTCGTCGCCGAGGGCCCAGGTCAGGAAGGCCTTGAGGGCGGCGGCTTTGCCCGCATCGGGCATCTTGTCGTAGGCCAGGACGTAGGTGCTGGTCACAATGGGATAGGCCTGCGGATTGGCGCTGTCGCTAACCAGCGGCAGCAGGTTCATGTCTTCGGGGATCTGGATGCCCTCAGCCGCGGCCGAGGTGCTTTCCAGACTCGGCGTGATGAACTTGCCCGACTTGTTCTTCACGTCGGCCATGGTCATCTTGTTCTGGGTGGCATAGGCCAGTTCGACATAACCGATGGCGCCTTCGGTCTGCTTGACCACGGCTGCCACGCCGTCGTTACCTTTGCCGCCCACCCCGCCGGTCCACTTGATCTCTTTGCCCGCGCCCGGCCCGGCTTTCCAGTCGGCGTTGACAGCCGCCAGGTAGCTGGTGAAGGCGTTGGTGGTGCCGGAGGAATCCGAACGGTGCACGGTCTGGATGGCCGTGCTGGGGAGTTTGGCGTCGGGATTGAGCGCTTTGATGGCGGGATCGTCCCACTTGGTGATCTTACCCAAGAAGATGTTGGCGACCGCGTCGGAATCGAGCTTGAGGCCTTCCACACCGGGCAGGTTGTAGGCGAGGACGATCGCCCCGAACACCGTGGGGATGTGAATCACTTTCGCCCCTGCGCGAGCGGCCTCGGCAGCGGTGATCTCATCCGGCTTCATGAAGGCGTCAGACGCGCCGAAGTCGACGGTCTGTTGCGTGAACTGCTGGATGCCCGCGCCCGAGCCCACGCCCTGGTAGTTGATCTTGACGTCAGGCTGGATCTGCTGAAATGCGCCGATCCATTCGACATACACCGGCTGCGGGAACGTGGCCCCGGCACCGTTGAGCTCGGCCTTGAGGCCGACGGCGCTGGTGGTGGTGGCGCCGACGCTGGTCGAAGTGCCAGTGGTGGAAGTGCTCGCCGCCGCCGTGGTCGTGCTGCCAGCGGCGACGTTGTTGCCTCCGCAACCTACCGCCACCATCCCGAGCACGGCAACAAGAAGTAGCGCCACGGCTAGGACGGCGACCAGGCCTCTGCGCTTGCTGCGTACGATCATCCCTGTCTTCCTCGCTTTCTTCATCAAAACCAATCGTTTCCTCTGTTAGGCTAGCCGTGCCGGAAGCAACAGGTGTTAACGTTTGGCTATCACTCGGTTAATTCTCGGACGGCGGCCGGGAGGCCGTAGGAGGATAGGTTGGGCGGCACGGAGAAGAAGCGCATCCTTCTGGTAGAGGACGATCCGACGATCGCGGGGCTGGTCGCGTACAACCTTGAGCGGGCCGGATACGAGGTCCTGCAGGAGCACAACGGCCGCGCCGGGCTGCAGGCGGCTCTCACGAGCAAAGTGGATCTGGTGCTCATGGACCTCATGCTGCCCGGCATCGACGGCATGACCGCCAGCAAGGAGATCGCCCGCCGCAAGCCGGATCTGCCTATCATCATGGTCACCGCCCGAAGTGAGCGGGAGGCTGTGCTCGAAGGCTTCGAATCTGGCGCCGACGACTACATCACCAAACCGTTCGACCTGGATGTGCTTCTCGCGCGCATCCAGGCGCGGTTGCGGCGCGCCCCGGGCGGGCGCGGCCCGGGGCGCGCGAGCGCCGACGAGACACCGGCCGGCGCCGCGGACTTGACGCTCAATCCCGATGAGCATGTCTTGCGGACGGCCCACGGTGAGGCCACGCTCAGCCCCAAGGAATACGATCTGCTCGAACTGCTGCTGTCGCGTCCCGGGCACCTCTTCCCCCGTGAAGAGATAGTGGAACGGGTCTGGCACCAGCGCTACACGGCCGCCTCCCGCAACCTGGATGTGCACATCCGCCACCTGCGCGCCAAGCTGGACGAAGTCCAGGCGGAAGTCTCGGTGCAGACCGTGCGAGGCGTGGGCTACCGCATAGGATCGCGATGACCCGGGGGGCTCTGAGAGTATTCGGACGCTTGCGTTGGAAGCTGCCCCTGGTGTTCGCCGGGGCGACACTCGTGTTCGCCGGCATCGTGGCGCTTGCCGCGGCCCTGCTGCTGCGAGGCGTGTTTCTCGAGCGGCTCGAGGACGACATGTCCCGGCAAGTGCACCAGTATGCCGCTGTGTTGACCGCCACCTCTCCGGTGCCGGCTAGCCTGCAGCAACTCACCGTGACCGTCGGGAACGCGGCCGACGCCCGCTTCACCATCATCGACCACCAGGGCAAGGTGCTGGCCGATTCGGAGGCCGATCCGAGCACCCTGGAGAACCACAAAAGCCGGCCGGAAGTCGCCCAGGCGCTCGCCGGGCATGAAGGAAGGGCACGGCGGCATTCGGCCACGCTGAACCAGGAAGAAGTCTATGTGGCCATACCGCTTCCGGCGAGTGAGGCGCCCTGGTCGCACGGAGTCCTGCGCATCGCCCGCCCGGCCAGCCGCATCGACGCGACCTTGGCGGCCTCGTGGAGGGTGCCACTTGTCGCATGGGCCATCCTCCTCCTTCCGATGCTCGCTGTTGCCTTTCTCGTGACGCGTACGCTCACGAGGCCGCTGGAGCGCCTCCGGAAGATGACGGGAAGCGTGGCCTCGGGAGATCTGGGCCACCGTAACAGCGTGCGGCGAAGCGACGAACTGGGGGAGTTGGCGCAATCCCTCAATAGCATGGCCGCCCAGTTGGAGGCGAGGGACCACGAGCTGGGAACTGAGCTGGAACGCTCCGGGCAGGTGTTGACGGCCATGAACGAGGGCGTCCTGCTGGTCGAGGCCGATGGTCGCCTGGTGCGGAGCAACCCGGCGGCGTCCCGCATACTCGGGGTCGACCTTCAAGCTATGCAAGGCAGGCCGGTGCTCACGGCCGCCCGGTCGTTCCCTGCCCACGCGCTCGCCGAGAAGGCCGCAAAGGCAGGCCAGCCCCTCACCGAAGTACTGGAGCTTTCGAGCGGGCGTTCTCTCACCGTCGAGGTGGTGCCTCTGCATGGCCCCGCGCCCTCGGCTACCGCGCCCACGCTATTCGTGATTCGGGACGAGACGACTCGTCGGGCCACCGAACGTATGCGGCGTGATTTCGCCACGAACGTCTCGCACGAACTGAAGACGCCTCTTGCAGGCTTGTCCCTGCTCGCCCAGACCTTGGCCGGGACGGTCCGCGAGGACCCCGAACAGGCGGCCAAGTTCGTCGCTCAGTTGTCGTCGGAGATAGGCCGGCTCACTGAGCTGACCAACGATCTACTCACGCTGTCCCGGCTGGAAGAGCCCGAGACCGCTCTCCAGACGGCCTTCGAACCGGTCGATCTCGGTCACCTGGCCGCTGAGGTCGCCGACGAGGCGCGCCCGCTCGCCGAGGCCAAGCACCATGAGCTTGACATCGACGCCCCCACCGGGATCAAGGTCATGGGCGATGAGATCGCGCTGCGGACGCTCATCCGCAACCTGCTCGACAACGCCGTCCGCTATACCGAGCCGGGTGGGACCATCCGCGTCGGTGTGAGCGTCCAAGAAGGGCAGGGCGGCCTGGGTCGGGCGGTGTTGACGTTCACCGACAATGGGGTAGGCATCCCGCTGGCCGATCAGCAACGTATCTTCGAGCGCTTCTATCGTGTGGACAAGGCCCGCTCGCGTGAGACCGGCGGGACCGGTCTGGGGCTGAGCATTGTGCGGCATGTCGCCCAGAGGCACGGAGGCAGCGTCGAGGTTCAGAGCACGCTCGGGGTGGGCTCCACGTTCACTGTGCGGCTACCCCACGCCTGACCTTGGTTCGGTCTGCTAGGCGGCGGCCAGCCCCCGGGTCCTCTGGGTGAAGGTGGCCGGCAGGGCGACGGAGGTATCGTCTACCACTCCGGCACCGCAGACGGGGCAGATCAGACTCGAACCGTCGGCGGAGCCGCAGCGAGCCTCAGACGGCGAATCCCTGAGGGGAGAACCGCAGCAGAAGCAGGGGGAGCCAGCGCCGAGCTCGCTCACCCACGCTGCGAGTGAGTCTTGCGGCCGGCGGACCAAGGTCTTCACGGCATACCTCACAGAGCCTCCTTGGTGTGTATGGACCACTGACCCTAGTCTAGTCGGCGCAAGTAAAGGCAGCGTTAGGAGAACGTTAACGTGCGGCCAAGCTTTCGCGCGGTATAGGAGCGTCTGCTGGCAGCGCGAGGGTGCTTATGTTCCTCGGCCCGGGGTGCTGTCGCCTTCCAGAGAGGCTATCAAGCCCAACATCTCCTCGGTGGAGGGGATGTCGGTCATGTCATGGCCGTAGTGGATGAAGCGCACGTAGCCTGCCTTGTCGATGAGGACCTGGGCCGGCATACGGCCGTACTTGAAGATCTTGATCTCTTGGCCGTAGAGCTTGAGCACCCGATGCTCGGGGTCGGGAAGCCCGATGAACTGAAGGTCGTTCTCGCGCCAGTATGTGGAAAAGGCTTTCGGGCTGTCAGGCCCCGCCACCACCACGATGGTGCCGGAGTCCAGGAACTTGGAATAGTCGCGGCGCAACTGCGCCATGTGCGCGNNGTGCGCGCGGCAGAATGGTCACATGAACCCTCGATTGAAGACCAGGAGCACATTGGACTTATCCCGAAGATCCGACAGCCTGAAAGGCTTGCCGGCAAAGTCCACCAGCTCGAAGTCCGGGGCCATGGTGTGTAGCTCGACCTTGGGCATGTCGTCCTCCGTTTGAAGCCCCCCGGGGGGGTACCCGTGGCCTCAGCCCTACTTAGCCAGCGTGCCGGCGAACACCTGCCAGGCCAGCAAGGCCTTCGCTGTGAGGCTGAGGATGATGTACACGCGCTCGCCGAACAGATAGTCTTTCCACTTGCCCACCCGTTTGTACTGCAGCACCATGTTCAGGGCGAAAACGCTGAAGAACACGAACAGCGAGATCGTGATGCCATACACGAAGCCTGGGGCCCCGCTTCCGTTCGGCCCCTTGGCACCGGTGAAGTACAGCCAGATGGCGACCCAGGGCACGACCCAAGAGAAGCAACCGAAGTAGAACGGCAGCCAGTCGACCTTCTTGTTCGCCTTGTTGAGACGCTCCATCAGCAGGCCGAACAGCAGCATGGTCGCGTTGAGCGCTCCAAGCAGGATGAGACTCGACAGGTCGTACATCCCGCACAGGAGCGCGATCAGCACCAACATCCAGGAGGCGCTGAAGGCGTACTCGATCCAACGGGCGTAGTTGATGTGGTCCTTCAGCTTCCGAACGTACCATTCGTAGATGCCGGGAGTCGATACCAGGAAGTGCGCCAGCGCGGACATGAACAGAAACGCCGAGACGGCGATGCCCAGGCGCATGGTCACGAGTTGCGCGCTCGCGGTGGCGCCCGAAGGGGGTCCGTTCTGCGCGGAGACCGCGTAGTTGGTCTTGATAGGCACCGAGAACGAAGTGGACAGCACCACCATGAGAACCGCCTGCGCGAGGTGCGAGACGCCGGCCCCCAGGTTCCAGAGGCGTAGACGCTTGAAGCGTTTGGCTTCCGCCGCGGCAGCGCTCGGGCGTTTGCCGCTCACCGATTGCGGTTTGGCACTCACCTTGTCCTCCTGGCCATCGGTCCTTTGACTAGTTGAGCACCTTGCTCATCGCGATGCCCAGAGCAGCTGCCACACCTTCGCCGTAGGCCGGGTCGGCCTTGTAGCAGTTGCCGATGTGGCGTAGCTTGACCTCCTCGGTGGTCGGGCCGATGTTGCGAGCCGTGTTCTCGAAGAGCAGCTTCTGCTTCTCCGGCCCGATGAGCCTGAAGAGTCTCCCTGGCTGAGT
>PMIZ01000171.1 GCA_003157225.1 Actinomycetota bacterium
AGCGAGCCTTTCACCTCGTCCCAGAGGGCCGCGCCGCGCAACGAGCGCTCCACCAACTCGTCCAGGTCGCCTTTGTAGCCGTTGATCTTCGCGCCGAACGCGACGTTGTCATAGATCGACTTCGGGAAGGGATTCGGCCGCTGGAAGACCATGCCTATCCTCCGCCGCACCATCACGGGGTCCACTCCTTGAGCGTAGATGTTCTCTCCGTGGTACATGACCTCGCCCGAGACTCTTGCCCCCGGGATGAGCTCGTTCATGCGGTTGAAGCATCGGATCAGCGTGCTCTTGCCGCACCCGGAGGGCCCGATGATGGCCGTGATCCTTCGCGGACGTATGTCCATGGTGACGCCCTTTAGGGCGATATTGCCGCCATAGTGAACATCCAGGTCCTTGACCGTGAAGACAGGCGGGTCGCTGAATGAACCGTTGGAATTCATCGAGTAAGTCTGCTCCTTGAGGCGAACATGCGAGCCACGATTGTAAAGATCAATACGATGACGAGGAGTTCGAGAGCGCCGGCCCAAGCCCGCGCCTGGGCCGCTTCGTAGGGCTGCTGAGCCCCGCTGTATATGAGAAGAGTCAGTGACGAGATCGGCGACCCCGTCAACTTCGTCACCAGTTGGAGCGACCCCAACGCGGTGAGGATCAATGGTGCGGTCTCCCCGGCGGCCCGGGCGACCGCCAGCATCACGCCGGTGGTGATACCCGGCGCAGCAGAAGGCAGGATGACCTTAGTGATAGTCTGCCATTTTGCCGCCCCCAGAGCGTAGCTACCGTCTTTCAACTCGAGCGGGACGAGCTTCAGCATCTCCTCGCTCGACCTGATGATGATCGGCATCATGATGAGGGCAAGGGCGGCCGCGCCCATCACAGCCCCGTATCCGAACTTGATGACGAGGGCCGTATAGACGAACACGCCCACAAAGATGGACGGCACCCCGGTCATCACGTCAGCGAAGAAGCGAATCAACTTCGCCAGCCAGTTCTTCTTCCCATACTCAACGAGATAGATAGCCCCGAGAATCCCCAAGGGCACCGAAACGACCGTGGCTAGCCCAACCATGATGGCAGTGCCGATCAAACCATTCAGAAAGCCGCCCCCCGTCGCCGTGTCGCTGAAGGGCAAGGACTTGGTCAGGAAACTCCAGCCCATGGCCGACAAGCCCTTGGTGGCGATCTGGACCAAGATCAACACCACGGGTATAAGCGTAAGAACGACGGCGAGCACAATCAAGAACGTGGCCCTGCGGTTGCGCCACATTCGCCGCCCGGTGGGACGCGCACCGACCAAGGTGGCACCTGGCGCACAGCGCGAGTCGCCCCAGCAGTCCGCGGCATCTTTGAGCCCCGCGCGCCCCGCCTCTATCTCCACCGGGTCTCCGTTCATGCCCGATTGAACCGCCACACGATGCCGCGGGCGGCCATATTGATGACGATCGTCATGGCGAACAGCACCACGCCCGCCGCGATGAGGGCGTGGGTCTGCATTCCGGTGGCCTCATTCCACTCGTTGGCGATGACCCCCGCTATGGAGCCGCCGGGCTTGAAGATCGAAGGGTTGATCAAAGTGCTTGACCCGATCATGAGAGCAACGACAATCGTCTCTCCCAAGGCGCGCCCGAGTCCCAGCATTGTCGCCCCAATGATGCCGCCACGGCTCCGCGGCAGGACCGCCTCCTTGATCATCTCCCATCGCGTCGCCCCCAGAGCGTAAGCCGCATGCCGGTCTGCGGAAGGGACGGTCTTGAACACCTCTCGGGTTATAGAAGTGATGATCGGCGTGATCATGATCGAGAGGATGATGCCGGCGGCAAAGTAGGACACGCCTGTGGACGGTCCGTTGAAAATGGGGATGAAGCCCAGGTACTTGGAAAGGAAGTCTTCGATCGGCCGTAGAAAGTACGGCAGCACCACGAACACTCCCCACAAGCCGTAGACGACGCTCGGAACTGCCGCGAGCAAGTCGACGGCGTATTCGATGGGAGTCCTGATGCGCTTGGGCGCATACTCAGTGAGAAACAGCGCCACCCCTATGCTCATCGGTACCGCGACTATCAAAGCGATGATCGAGGTGACCACCGTGCCGTATATGAAAGGCAGGATCTGGTAGATCCCCGCGTTGGTATCCCAGTTGGTACCGGTAACGAAGGAGAAGCCCTGCGACCGGAAGGCCGGCAGGGCTGAACGCGTGGTGGAATAGACCATGTAAGCAAGAGCAACGAGAACGAGCGTTCCACACAAGCCGGCAAGAATAGCGAACAGGGAGTCGGCCCGACGGCCGACTCCCTTTCGCTTCCAGGTACCGGTGGACGACGGCCTGGACAAGGAGGGACTACTAGGAACCGATTGCATTTACCTTCGCAAGAGCCGCAGTCTTGATCGCAGCGGGCAACGGGGCGTAGCCGAGGCCTTGCGCAATGGCGGTGCCGTCGGGGCCAAGCGCCCAGGTCACGAACGCTTTGAGAGCGGCGGCCTTCGCAGCATCGGGCATCTTGTCGTAGGCAAGGATGTACGTGCTGGTGACGATCGGGTAGGCCTGTGCGTTGGCGCTGTTGCTCACTACCGGCAGAAGGTTGAGGTCGGCCGGGAACGAGGGCAGATCAGCAGCCGCGGTAGTGGAGGCCAGGCTGGGAGTGATGAAATTGCCGGCTGAGTTCTTCATGTCGGCCAC
>PMIZ01000465.1 GCA_003157225.1 Actinomycetota bacterium
CACGCAGATCACCGCGGTCGCGCCGGCGGGCACTCCAGGGACGAGCGTGCCGATCACCGTCACCGATTCCACGGGCACCGTGACGGCTACGTCCTCGCAGCATTACTTCTATACCGGGGGCGTCCCCTCGGTCTCTTCGGTCGACCCGGGCAGCGGCTCGGCAGCGGGAGGTAACTGGGTCGCCCTCAACGGGAGTCTCTTCCTTGGGGCCACCGGAGTCAGGTTTGGCTTAACGCCGGCTCTCTTCACGGTGGTTTCGGCGTCTCAGATCTTGGCGATAGCGCCGGCGGGCGTCAGCGGGACGACGGTCGACGTGACCGTCAGCGGCCCGGCCGGTGTCAGCTCGGTCTCCGTGGGCGGCAGGTACACCTACGGGCCTCCCATCATCACCTCCATCGACCCGGCGGCAGGGCCGGCCAAGGGCGGCAACACGGTGGTCATCACCGGGCTCGGACTCTACGGAGTGAGCGACGTCTTGTTCGGCACCCAGAGCGCCGCGGGCCTCACGATGAACTCGTCTGGTCAGATCACGGTAGTCGCGCCTCCCGGGGCAGAAGGCACCAGCGTCGATATCCGGCTGGTGGGCCAGGGCGGCACCAGTCTGGTCACCACGGCCGGCAGATACTCGTACGGCGCACCGCTCGTCACCTCGGTCAGCCCCGGGCAAGGTCCCGCGACCGGCTACACCACGGTCGTCATCCACGGGATCGGCTTCACCGGCCTTTCCGACGCGTCGGCTGTGCGCTTCGGGCCGAGGAACGCTCTCAGCTACCAGGTGTTGTCGGACACCTACATCACCGCGGTGGCTCCCCCGGCTCCGGCGGGTAGCAACGTGGCCGTGACCGTCACCAATCCGGCCGGGACGAGCCCCGCGACGGCCATGTTTCTGTACTACGGCGGCTAGTGAGAGCGGGAGCGTGGGTCGGCGTCACCGGGCGCCTGCGCCGCCGCTAGTGCTTGACGACGTCCTTGAGGCGCTGGGCCGCGCGGCCCCCGTTGCCGGCGACGAGAGTCGAGTAGTCGGGGACAGAATAGAGACGGACATGGTCGTCCAGAAAGTCGGAGAAGGCGAGCATGGATCCGTCTGAGGAGACGTCCAGGCCGGTGCATTGGTTGCCTCCCACGATGGCGTCGAGGATAGTGCCGTCCGTGGTATCGATGGCAAGCACCGAACCCCATTCCGGGCCGGCGTGGCTGGCGTTCTGTGGGTCCTCCTTGCCACGGTTCGACACGTAGAGCACCTGGCCGTCGGAGGAGAGGCTCATGGTGTTCGGTCGCTGGTCGGTGTCGGCGAGCTTCGTGGCCGTCTCGTTCTCGAGGTCGACCACGTAGACGGCATTCCCCTTGCTGTCGTCCACGTAGAGGAGGTGCTGCGTCTGATCTGCCACCAGGTCCCACAGCGCTCCGCTCGTGGTGAAGATGACCTTGCCGGCGCCGGTGCTGAGGTCGATGCGCTGGAGTTCTCCCTTCTCAAAACCGGCTACGTACAGCCGCGCCCCGTCGGGTGTGAGGTAGAGCCCGTGGGGCTTGGCCACCGTCGGGAGCCGGCGCACGACTTTGCCTGTAGCCAGGTCGATCTCGGAGACGTCGTTGCTGCCCCAGTTGGCCGTCCACAGGGTCTTCTCGTCGGCCGACAGCGTGAGGACCTTGGGGGACTTGCCTCCCGTCTCCAACTGACGTTTGACCGTCCGCGACACCCTGTCCACCTCGTAGACCAGGTTGGTCGCGATCTGCGTGGCGTAGATGGTTGCACCGTCGCCCGTGAATATGAGCTCCGCTGCTCCCTTGCCTCCGAGCGACACCTCGCCCGTCTCGTTGCCGCTGGTCGAGCCATAGACCTCAAGCCCCGCACCGTGCAGCAGGGCCACCCAGAGCTCTCTACCGTCTGGCGAGAACGCGACCTGCTGAGGCCCGGGACCCGTCTTGAAACGGACGACACTCTGAAGCACCTGGCCCTGAGGGTCGAGCCATATCTTGAGGTCGGTAGGCCGGTCCAGCGTGAGTTCGCGCGTGGCCGTGTTGAAACCGGCCTTGCTGAGCTCGATCTTGATGTGACCTCCGGAGACTTCTTTGGAAAAAGGCGTGCTCCCGGCCACAGTAGTGCCGTCCTGCAGAGCCATGGTGAGTTTGGCCGTCTCAGGATTGGTGTCGATCTGCAGCCGCTGCGGGGTCAGGTTGGCAACGGTGCTGCTCGTCGAAGACTCGGTGGTAGTGGCGTCGTCCGACGACGTGGTAGTACTCGAGTTGGGGGCGAGTGACGTGGAGCTGGAGCTGACCGAAGGCGTGGAACCGCCTCGGATCACC
Organism: Actinomycetota bacterium; assembly: GCA_003157225.1. The sequence goes on from PMIZ01000465.1 coordinate 2,305, forward strand.
AGGAAGTAGACTCCCGAACCGATGGCGGCCACAAGAACGAGTGCGATGACCGCACCAATGATCTCATTGCGGTGCGAACGGGCCCGTCGTACGCCCCGCTCCCTGCGGGACTCCTGCAGATTGAACGAGTCGTGTGCCGGGTCCGGATCAGGGTCCATTCTCGAATCATAGCGGAAATGGGTATCCCACTCCTTGCGCGTGCGGTAGAACATGTGAGAAGTTTCACAAGCCGGTCGCGCTTGAGTGGCGGAGGTGCTGGAACGAGGAGCCGGCCGGGAAAGGAGACTAGGTGCGCTGGTTGACAAGACGGGAAGAACCCCTCTTCCGCACTCACCAACCGCCCTTTCAGAGTCCCCAGTGGGCGGTGGGCCAAGTCGTGCAACACGGCGATCGGCTCTTCCGCGTCACTCGGTGGGCGGAGCGCTCGAGTGTGTTTCTCGAACGCGGGGGCTCGGTGGGTGAATGGGAAGTATGGGGCCGGCGGCTATCGGACCAGGAGATGCGTGCCGAGGTGGTGGATGCCGCGGAGCGCATCAAAGACATCGATGGTTAGGGTCGGATGAAACGGACCGTGGGGGGCGTCA
>PMIZ01000093.1 GCA_003157225.1 Actinomycetota bacterium
GCAGGTGGGGTGGTGGGCGTCGAAGAACTCGGGGTTCCGGGCGATGCAGTCGTCGAACTTCGCTTCTGCGGCCATGTCGGCGTCGGTAAGGACGTACGCCCCGACTATGCGCCGCGAATCGCGCACGCCGTTCATGCTGGCGACCGCCGCGATCTGGCAGTCCTCGAAGCCGGGCACGTACTTCTTGAGGAAGGCGGCGAACCAGGCCACCTGCCGGTGCTGGTCGACGATCTGCCGGGTGAGGTCCTCCACGTCGTCGTTGCGGCAGTAATAGGTCTGGGTGGCATCCAGGGTCACATCGCAGCACTCCGGGTTCCCGCCCGGCACCGGGTAGACCAGCAGCCCCGGAACGAGGAGCCAGGGAAGGTCGCCGTTGGCGATGGCTTCGTGCTCCTTGGCCACGACGAGTTGGACGCGGGTCTCGAGCTCTTGGTCCTTCTGGAATGCGGCTTCGGCCTCCTCGTACTTCTTCACGTTGACGTAGGCGAGTCTGAAGCCCATGGTCACCGACTGGTTGAGGCCGCAGTACTCGGCGTTGCCCACCTCGCAGGGCACGCCCGCCGCGAAGGCAAGGTCGGCGTCGCCCGTGCAGTCGATGAATACCTTGGCCTTGATCTCCATGCGGCCGCTCTTGGAGTAGGCGATCACCGACGTGATCTTCCCGTCCTCGACGATGCAGTCGGCCACATGCACGCCATAGAGGATGCGACATCCCGCCTGCAGCAGCATCTGTTCGAGCTCCATCTTGCCCATCTCTGGCTCGATCACGGGCAGGTGGGGACGCTTCTGCGCAGCGCCTTTGGCGGCCAACCTGTCGATCCACTCTTCGCAGAGGCCCTCGACCAGACCGGCTATGCCGCTGATGTAGCCGTTGGTGCAGAGGCCGCCGAGGGATTCGCGCCCCTCGACAAGCAGCGTCCTTGCTCCCAGCCGGGCGGCGGCGATGCCGGCCGCCGCGCCGGCAACGCCGCCGCCACAGACCAGCACGTCCACGTCGAACTTCTTGGCGATGTTCATGCCTTGCGCTCCTTCCGCAGCTTTGCGGTCGCCGCTTGGTCAAGCTCCAACTCGTCCGCCGGCCGTCCTTCGGGGCTCAGCACGACGCCGTATACCTCCCAGGCCCGCCCGGGCGTGATCAGACCGTCGACGACGTCTTCCCATACTTTGCGCGGGTCACGGTCCAGCGCGTTCCCCCAGCCTCCGCCGCCCGGGGCCTTCGCCAGCACCACCTCCCCGGCGAATACCGGCTCGTTAGACATGGTGCGAAGGACGTGGCTGCTCCCGTCCGGGCTTTCCACCCACATCTCCAGCTTAGCGAGGTCCTCCCCGGTCGAGCCACGCGCGGCAACCACCGCCCCGTCGCAGTTGCCGGTCATCAGGAACGAAGGGTGGCCCGGCTTCACCTCGGAGACCATCTCCACAAAGATGCCCGGACCACCGCGGTACTCGCCGGCGCCCTCCGCGTCGGTCATGAACTCGTAGCGCATCACCCGGAACGGCACTTCCGATTCGAAGTGCTCGATGTCCGGCCGCACGAAGCTCCCCAGGAACGATCCTGGGCCGACTCCCGGCCACCCGTCGAAGCCCTTCATGGCCCCGCCGCTGCCGTCGGACGCGAAGGTCTCCGCCATGTACTGCTTCACCGAGCCGGTGCGCGGGTCGATCTCGTCCAGGTCCATGCCGACGTTGATGGGGCAGGCATGACGGGCGAAACCGCCCGTGGCTCGCTCAGGCAGGGCTTGGGCCAGGGCGATCTTGCAAGCCTCCATGATCGGCTCGCCCACGCTGATCTGGCCGGCCCCCACCGTCGCCGGGTACTTCGGGTTGACCACGGTCCCCTCCGGCGCGATGACGTGCACGGGCTTGAAGCTGCCCTGGTTCTTGGGCGCCATGGGGTCGATGAAGGCATAGAAGGACTCCATGCAGATGGAGATGGTGTTACCCAGCGGACTGTTGACGAAGGTGACCTGCGGGTCGCTGCCGTGGAAATCGAAGGTCAGTTCGTCGCCCTTCACGGTCATGTCCACCCGCACCCAGACCGGCTTGTCGGTGGTGCCGTCCCAGTCGCCGGCCGACTCGCCGTGGTAGGTGCCATCGGGCATGGCGGCGATCTCGGCGCGGGCCGCCCGCTCGCCCGAGGCCAGGATCTCCCGCATGCAGGCTTTGACAGTCTCAGGGCCGTACTTGTCGATGAGCTTCACCACCTGGGTCTCGGCCTGGGCGAGTGCCCCGTCGATCAGCATGGTGTCCATGTCCACCTGATTGGAGTTGCGCACGTTGCGGCACACGAGAGCCCAGAGGTCCTTGTCGACCACGCCGCCCTTGATGACCTTGAGCGGCGGGATGTTCAGGCCTTCGGCGATGATGTCGTAGGCTTTCGGACCGTAGCCGCCGGGCAAGAACCCTCCGGTGTCGGCCATGTGCCCGCGGAACTGGAAGAAGCCGAAGAGCTCATCCCGGTAGAAGACCGGGCGAAGGAAAGCCCAGTCGGACAAGTGGCCGCTCTGTACCAGGTAGGGGTCGTTGCCGATGATCAGGTCGCCCGGCGCGAAGTCGCCGCTAAGAGGCCGCTGAAGAACGGAGTCTCGGCCGTCAGAACGCACTGGCCGGCACAATTCCTCGTCCTCAGTCGCGCCAATAGCGCTGCTATTGGCGCTCCCTGCGTCCTTGTCTTGCGCGTGTCCATCGCGCTCTGAGGGCGAAACGCCATTCCTCAGCGGCCTATTGAAGGGTTCGATCATCTTGCCGGCGGCGTGCCCGGCCGCGAAGATGTGGCGAGCGATGTAGGCGGCCGCAACCACGATCTCGCCTTGGGGATCAAGCCAGCAGAGGCCGAAGTCGCGCACGAGCGCCAGCACGTACGATTGGGTGGCGTGCAGCACCTTCTCGCCCGACTCGTCGAGGAGGCTCTCCAGCCGGTTCCAGATCACGGAAAGGGTCGTGGGGTCCAGTCCGGTTTCGCGGGGTGCGGCGCCGGCCGCCGCGGGCGCCGCACCGGCGCCGGTCATCGTCGTGTCTGCCATGTCACTTACCCTTCCTGGGGAGGCTGCCGATGGTCGTATAGCTGCCGTCGGAGTCGACGGTGACGGTCTCGGCAGGAGGAAGCACCAAGGTGGTCATCCGCTCCTCGATGATGCACGGCCCGGCGATCACGTCTCCCGCGCCGAAATTCTCCCCATCGTACACTGGCACCTCGGTGAAGCCACCGGCCTCCGGGAAGTAGGCGGGGCGGCGCTCCTTCAGTGCCGCCGCCAGGTCTCCGGTCCCCCGCGGGATCTCCCGTGGCGGCGGCGGCACGATCTTGGCCACGCCGGCTAGGTGCAGCCGCACAATCACCGTGGGATAGCCGGGCTCGGAGTAGCCGATGACCCGGCGGTGCTTGTCGTGGAACCGATCGACCGTCACGGCCAGAGACTCGGCTGTCACCGGGCCGTCCGGAACGGCGGCGTTCTGCTCCCTTACCTGCCCGTAGTAGTGGATGTCCATGGACCGCTCGATCGTGATGTCCACCGGTGCCGCGCCTTCGCGCTCCAGCGTGCGGAGGGCGTCTGCCTCCATCTCGGCGTACAACTCGTTGATGCGCGCGAGGTCGGCCGCTTCCGCCAGAGCGGCGTAGGGCCGCGTGTAGTTGTGCTTCAGGTCGGCATACATCATCCCGAAGGCACAGAAGACCGGTGCCGAGCGTGGCGAGATGAAGTGCTTCATACCGATCTCCCGTGTGAGCCGGGCCACATGCACCGGAGACGCGCCGCCGGCGGCAATGAGCGTGAAGTCCCGAGGATCGCATCCTCGCTGGCTGAACATGACGTCGATTGCCCCGGCCATCTTGGCGTTCACCACGTCATGGATGGCGGCAGCGGCCTGGGACACGGTCAGCCCCAGCGGACCAGCCACCTTCGCCTCGATGGCCGCTTCGGCCAAATCCTTGTGCAGCGGTCGGGCACCACCCAGGAAGTAGCCGGGGTTCAGGTAGCCGAGCACCAGGTTCGCGTCGGTGACGGTCGGCTCAGCGCCACCCAGCCCGTAGCAGGCCGGACCCGGCACGGCGCCCGCGCTGGCCGGCCCGACCTGCAGGCGACCGCTCATATCGAGGGAAGCGATACTGCCACCACCCGCGCCCACGGCGTTCACGTCGACGGTCGGCAGGGCGTACTTCTTGCCGTCGATGATCTTCTTCTGGCTGACGTTCACCTGCCCGTCGGGAATGATGGAGATGTCGAAGCTCGTGCCGCCCATGTCGGCGGTCACCAGATCGGAGACGCCCCGGGCCCGGCCAAGGCTGACTCCCAGAGCCGGTCCGGCCGCCGGGCCGGAGACGAGGAGAGCCGCCGGATTCTCGCAGACCACCTCACCTGTTGCCACCCCACCGTTGCTCTGCATGAAGGCAAGAGCCCCGGCGAAGCCATCGGCGGCCAGCAAATCGCTGATGCCCTTGACGAACTCGGTGGTCTTGGGGGCGACGTAGGCGCTGAACATGGTGGTGCTCCAGCGGCCCACTTCGCCGACGGTCGGCAGCACCCGGGAGGACAGCGCTACGTAGGCCTCGGGATAGTCCTCCTTGATGATCTCTTCCACCCGCCGCTCGTGGGCCGGGTTCAGATGGGAGAAGAGCAGGTTGACCGCGATGGCTTCCACGCCCTTACGCCTGAGGTAGGCGACGGCCTGCCTCACGTCGTCATCACGGAGCGGGATCAATACCTCGCCCTTGAAGTTCAGGCGCTCGTCCACCTCGGCCACCAGGTGGCGCGGCGTGAGCGGCTGCGGGTAGTCGCTTCTGAAGCTGAAGAGCTCCGCCGCCGTCGCCTTGCGGTCACCGCCGAGGTCGGACTTGGCCACGTGCAGGAACGAAAGGCGGTCGCGGTAGCCTTTGGTGGTAATGGCGCCCGTCTTGGCGCCGGTACGCGTGGCAACGATGTTGGTGGCTAGGGTGGTGCCAAGGACGATGGTATTGGTAGCGGCGAGAAGTCCCGGCAGGGGCAGCCCCACCTGCGCCGCGAGCCGAGAGATGCACTCTACCACCCCTATCTTGGGGTCACTCGGGGTACTGTCGGCCTTGGCCACCCACACCTCGTGGGCATCGCTGAGAAGGATGCCGTCTGTGAACGTGCCGCCGCAGTCGACGGAGATCCGATAGCTCGTGCTCATCCGCTCCTCCATGGCTCCATACTGACGATTTCAGCAGTCCCAGAATCCGGGACCGGTGTACTCAAGGACCGATCGCGCGCCTTCGAAGGCCTCACGCGACGGCTTCGCATAGCGGCAGGCGCGGCTTATCCAGGGAGACCCGGCGCGCTTGAACTCGACCAGCGTCTCGGCGGCATTCACCGTAGCTCCGTAGATGTCCACGATGGGGACGCCGTCCACGTGGGTAACGCCCTCAGGGTAGTCCGCTTCACAACCTGGAGCAAAACGCAGGCAGGGGGCTATCAGACCGCAGCCCGGGACGAGGACTTCCGCCCCGCGGGCTATGAGTTGGCGCGCAACGACGACGAACTCCTCGATGACCGGACGGGCGTCGAACATCGCCCGTTCTTGCTCGGCAGCCGGCAGATAGCCGGCGGCTACACCCGCGCAACGATCCTTGAGACCGTATCTGACTATCTTCTCCTCAAACTCGGGGACGCCGAACGGTGAGGGGCAGAACAGGCCGAATCTGAGACCCATCATCGCCGCGAGAAAGAGGGACGACTCCCCGAAGGCGACCACTGGAATGTCCACCGCCTGACGCGCCGACCACAGCGTCGGGTCATCGAAACACGCGATGATCGCTCCGTCGAAACCCTCGCGCTCTGCCTGCATCACCATGTAAAGCGTCTCGCAGTCCGACAGAGAATGGAAGAAGCCGTAGGGCTGGGCCTCGAGGTTGCTGAGGCCTCTCTTGGGAAAGCGAAACACCAACTCGGTATCGGGCCGCTTGGTGAGGCCGAAGCTCTTGCGGAAGAGTGGCACGGCCACGGACTTGAAGATGTGGCCCACCTCAGTGTCTTCATCGGCGGCCGCCACATTGGCTACAAGGATCTTCACTCGGTCAACCTCCAAGAAGTAGGCGAAATGGGCGAGCCTCGGATAGCCATGCTAGTGGTGCTCGCGGGTGTTGTCAAGGACTGGACTTATTATTTCTTATAGTAAAGTAAATCAATGAGTACATGATGGTAGTAAACTCCTTGACAAGAGCTGTTGAGGCTCCTACGATGTGTGCCAGACATGCAGCCGGGTCGCGCGGCGAACTATGATATCGGCTTGTAACCGTCGCTCGGTTCGGAACGTATCGGATGGCCGGGAGGAAGCATCAGTACTTACACCATCTCAGCCCTGGAGCGCGCGACTGGTGTTCCGCGCAGCACGATCCACTTCTACATCGGCGAGGAACTGCTCCCGCGCCCCGCGAAAACGGCCGCCAGCCGATCCCTCTACTCGGAGGATCATGTCGAGCTGCTACAGGCGATCAACAATCTCAAGCAGTCGGGTCTATCGCTTGCCGAGATCAAGGAGGAGTTGAAGCACGATCTCGCCCGCACGAGCGGGAGTGGAGTTGACCTGGCAACGCGTGAGTACGGGCGCGTCCGCGCGGAGATAATCGCGGCGGCCACGCAGCAGTTCGTCGCCAACGGGTACGAAGAGACGCACGTGGCCACGATTGTCAAGAAGATCGGCACGACTCCTCACGTCTTCTATAGCCACTTTGCCAGCAAGCACCAGCTTCTGGCGGAGTGCTTCAGGGCGATGGTGGAATGCAATCTCCAGGCGGTGGAGACCAAGCTGGAGACCACTCCCGATCTAGCCGAGAGACTCTTGGCCCGCCTGGCCTCGAACGCCGCGCTTCACACGCTTCAGTCCGAGGCCGTCTCGTTGATCAGGGCAGGAACGTCGGAACCTCCGAACGAGGTGCCCAACGCCTTGATCCATACGTATGCAAGGATCGTCGAGCGCGTGGCGGCTGACATTCAGGCGATGCGCCTCCCCGGCGCGCCTACTCCCGCCGTACCCATCGAGTTGCTCGCCTATAGCATGCTGGGCGCCTACGACAACACCCAATTTCGGGCGTCATGGGACGACAAGTACGTTCGCGCCGACCTGTTCCGCGCGCACATGTGGCTGTACCTGGCAGTACGCGCGGCGCTGGACGGGCGAGTCGACATAGACAGTGAGGTCAAGCGCTATGAAGCGCTCATCCAAGGAGCGGCTTCGGGCGGAGGATAGTTGCGCCGCTTTGCATCGCTGGCTGCCGACAGCTCGGCGTGCCGCATGAGCAGGGCGCGAGATCTCACTGCGCCGCTCGTTCTGCGCCACGGATGAACCCGATTGTTCACCCGGCTGCTCGGTGACATAGCGTTGAGAGCTCCCTAGAAATCCCGCAAAGGCCGGGTCTTTGTTGCCGGAATCGGCCCACCCAGCGAAAGGTCGGAGAAAGGCTAGCCTTCCCCTTCCGACGGCTGTTCCGGACGGAAGGAGTCGAGCAGGCGCTTAAGATTGCGGGCCAAAGCGCCTTCAACGACCAGTTGTTCGCCTCCCAGCAGGAACGCGATGTCCTCTATCCAGACGTGAGCGAGCATGGCCCAGGCAACGTCTGCCGAGTCGATGTCTACGCGAATGCTGCCCTGCCGCTTGCCTTCCTCGGCTAGGTCCACCAGCCTCGGGTACAACTTGATCCGGGCTAGATTCAATTGGTCGGCCAGCTCGGGCCTATCGGCGACGGCAACCTCAAGAAAGAACGGCCTTACGACCGTGCTCAAGTTGTCTTTCGCCCAGGCGTGGTGGCTGGCTCCGAGCGTTTCCAGCCGGAGCAGCACGTCGGGGTCGTGTGCGGTATGAAGCCAGTCCGTCGACCTCTCGGCGGCTTGCCTGTTGGCCTCATCGAGTAAGGCAGCCCGGCTGTAAAAATGCCGGTACAGTGCGCCGGGCGTAAGCCCAACGGCTGCGGCGATCCGCGAGACGGTGGTGCCTTCCAGGCCGTATTCTCCCAGAAGCTCTAGTGTCGCTTCGATTATCTCTTGCCGGCGCTCCGACTGGCTCTTTCGGATGTGTCTCTTCACATAACTTGACATGGCATCTGGCCCTTCCCGCTTTTCTCCCGAGGCGCATTATGCCTGAAACAGCCCCTGGCGAAAGGCCGCTTGACAAGCCTACAGCATCCAGGGTAGTTTAGTAAATTGCTTTTACGAAAACTACTTTTACTCTGTTGGTCGGCTCGTTCCTTGTCGAGGAACACGGCTCTTGAGGTGGACGAGTAGGGGGCGACGTTGGCCAAGTGGATCCAGCTTCTGGTGACCGGCATCACCGTCGGCAGCATCTACTCGCTGATCGCGCTCGGCTACGTCACTATCTACCGGACCTCACGCATCGTGAACATGGCCCAGGGCGCGTTCGTCATGTTCGGCGGGTTCTTCGCCTACTCGTTGCTTTCGGAGCTCGGTCTCCCGTATTGGCTTTCGGCCATCCTCTCCATCATCGGGGTCGTGATCCTCTCGGCGGTGATGTACCTGCTGGTCCTGCGGCCGCTGGTGAAGATCTCTCTGGTGTCGATCATTCTCGCCACCATGGCACTCAGCATCCTCTTCGAGAACTTCTCGCTGCTTCGCTGGGGAGGCTATGGCAAGAGCGTCCCGGCCTTCAGCGGTGACAAAGCGCTGTTCGTAGGCAAGGTGGCGGTCTTTCCGCAGAGTCTGTGGGTAATCGGCCTCATGATCGTGGTGCTCGTCGGCCTCTGGGCTCTCACCAACCGCACCCGGGTGGGCAAGCAGATGACGGCGACCGCCAATGACCCCGGCGCCGCCAGCCTGTCGGGGGTCAACACCGGGCGGATGATCATCCTCGCCTTCGCTATCTCGGCGGCGATCGGAGCCCTCGGAGGCATCGCGGTCTCACCCATCAGCTCCACCAACTACCTGTCCGGGGGCATCTACGCGCTGTCGGGGTTCGTCGCCGCGATACTCGGCGGATGGGGATCGAGTACGGGGGCCGTCGTGGGCGGGCTCGCGCTCGGCATCATCCAGTCGCTGGTCACCGGCTTCCTGCCCGCCGGCTATCAGGACGCGATCGCCTACGCCATCCTCATCCTGGTCCTCTACCTCAGACCGGGGGGCATCTTGGGCGTGCCACAGAGCGAGGGGGAGGCGTGATGAAGGCGCCGGAGGCCCAGGTCCAGGCGGCGCGCGGTTCCTTCTGGATCCGGCGCAAAGCCTTCCTCCTCAAGATCCTGCTGCTCGTCGTCCTGGTCGTCTGGCCGCTTCTCTACCCGAACGGCTACACCATGCGCATCATGACGACCGGCGGCCTGTTCACCATGCTCACCGTGGCCGTTGTCGTGATCCTCGGCCAGGCGGGCCAGCTTTCGTTCGCCCACTCGGCTTTCTACGGCATCGGCGCGTACACCGCCGCGCTTCTTGCCATGAAGGCCTCCGTTCCCACTCTCCCGGCGCTCATCATCGGGGCGCTCGTGGCCGGGATCATCGCACTCATCGTCGGTCGGCCGGTGCTCAAACTGCGCTACTTCTACCTGGCGCTCGCGACGATCGGCCTCGGCCAGATCGTTCTGGTCCTGGTGACCCAACTACGCACGATCACCGGATCAGAGATGGGCCTCGCCCCGATCCCAAATCTCAAGATTCTCGGCTTCACCTTTGCCTCGAACCTGCGCCAGTACTACCTGATCTGGGTGATCGCCGCGCTCGTGGTCCTCTTCGTGGACCGCGCCCTTAAGTACCGCATGGGCCGGGCACTCCGCGGTATCGCGACGAGTGAGATCGCCTCCTCGACACTGGGCGTGCGGACCGCGAACTGGAAACTCCTGGCCTTCGTCACCAGTGCGGTCATCTGCGGCTTGGCCGGCGGGCTATTCGCGTTCATCACTCTGGCCATCACCCCGGGCTCCTTCACGTTCTCGACCGCCATCCTTCCCATCGTGATGATGATGATCGGGGGCGGCTCGGTCTGGGGCGCCGTGGTGGGGGCCATCATCATGACCTGGGTCATCAACGGGTTCACGAGCATCCAGCAGTACACGGGCGTCGCCTACTCCCTCATCATGGTTCTTCTCTTGATCTTTCTGCCCGCCGGGCTTGCGCTGCGTCCGGATCAGCGGGCGCGGCTGAAGGCCGTGTTCAAGAGGGAGAAGCTCAAGGAACCTCCGCTCGCAGGGGCATCCTTGCTGGTCGCAAGCGCTGGCGAGGAGCCGGGGCCTGGAGCCTCCGCGCAGCCGCTAGCCACCTCCGCGCGGCCGCTAGCCGCGAGACCCGCCGGCGGAACCGCGCGGGCACTCCTCGAAGCTGAGGGCCTGTCGGTGTATTTTGGTGGGCTGAAAGCCGTCGACCGGGTTTCGCTCGAGGTGCCCGCCGGAGGGATAGTCGCACTCATCGGCCCTAACGGGGCAGGCAAGACGACCTTCTTCAACGCCGTCAGCCGTCTCCAGAAGCTGACCACCGGCACCGTTCATTTCGCCGGCAAGGACGTCACTCGTCTCTCGACTGCCGACACGGCCCGTTTGGGCATGGCCCGCACCTTCCAGAACCTTCGCATCTACCCCAACATGACCGTCATCGAGAACGTTCTCGTCGGCTGCCATCGGCACGAGCGGTCCGGACTTTGGGCCGGGGGATTGGGTCTGCCGCATCAGCGAAGAGAGGAGAAGCGGTCGCGGGAACGGGCCACAAGGGCCCTTACTTCTGTCGGGCTGGAGTCGATGGCCGACCTGCCTGCAGCGAGTCTTCCCTATGGCTCCCAGCGTTTGGTGGAGATCGCTCGCGCCTTGGCGTCCGAACCGCAACTGCTGCTGCTCGACGNNGCCCGCCGCCGGTATGAACGCCTCCGAGCGGGCCAACCTGGTTGAGCGCATCCGCAACATCAACGCTTCGGGGATCACGGTGCTCCTCGTCGAGCACGACGTCGAGCTGGTGATGGGAATCTCCGAGAAGGTCTTCGTTCTCGACTACGGGCGCCTGATCGCGCAAGGGCGGCCCGAGGACGTCCAGAAGGACCCAGGGGTCATCGAGGCGTACCTCGGAGTCAAGCGGGAGCGGGTGGACCTCTGCCAGACGCGCGAGCTGGCCTCGGGCGAGTGCCCCGAACCCGAGAACCTGTTGACGATCGAAGGCCTGACGACGGCCTACGGCGCGATCGAAGCGCTCCACGGCGTGTCGTTCGTGGTCCCGAAGGGCGAGGTCGTGGCCGTGCTTGGGGCCAACGGCGCCGGCAAGACGACGCTCCTCCACACCGTGTCCGGGCTGCTCCGCGCGAGGGCCGGACACATCGCCTACCGGGGCGCCGATATCACCCGCCTTGCCCCGGACAAGATAGCGGCCGGCGGGCTCTGCCAGGTGCCCGAAGGCAGGCGGCTCTTCCGGGAACTCTCGGTGCAGGACAACTTGGTGGTCGGCAGTTCCGGACGCAAGGATTGGCGGGGCAAGCTGGACGACGATATTGACTACGTCTACGAGCTGTTCCCGATTCTCGGTGAGCGGCGCAAACAGCCGGCCGGCACCCTTTCGGGAGGAGAGCAGCAGATGCTTGCCATCGGC
>PMIZ01000356.1 GCA_003157225.1 Actinomycetota bacterium
CACGCCGATCGGCACTTCGACCAGACCGGAGTGATTGATGGCGCCGCCAAGGGCGAACACCTTGGTGCCCTTGGACTTCTCGTAGCCACGCGCCGCGAAGGCAGCGGCGCCATTCTGGATGATCCACGGCACCACGGCGAGCGTCTCGACGTTGTTGATGTTCGTCGGGCGCTTCCACAAGCCCGATTCGGCGGGGAAGGGAGGACGGAGCCTCGGCATCCCCCGGTTGCCCTCGATGGACTGCATGAGAGCGGTCTCCTCGCCACACACAAAGGCGCCCGCCCCTTCCTTCAGCTTGACGTGGAAGGAGAAGTCGGAACCCATGATGTTGTCCCCGATGAGCCCCCGCTCCTCGGCCACCTTCAGCCCGATCTTGATTCGACGAAGGGCCAGAGGGTATTCCGCCCGCACGTACATGTAGCCGCTCGAAGCCCCGATAGCGTACGCCCCAATGGCCATCCCCTCGAAAACCGCGTGCGGCTCGCCTTCCAGTGCTGAACAGTCCATGAATGCGCCCGGATCGCCTTCATCGCCGTTGCAGATGAAGTACTTCACGCCATCCGGCGACTTGGCATCGGCCGCGAAGCGCCATTTCAGTCCGGTCGAGAAGCCCGCGCCTCCGCGCCCNNGTCGTCGATGTCCTCAGGATCGATGATGCCTACGTGCCGCAAGGTCAGCTTCTCTTGGGCATCGTAGAACGGGTTGTACTCGGTGGGCCCGTCTTCCCTCAAAACGAGCCACTTCTCTATCGGTTCCCCACCCAGTATGTGCTGGTCGATGATCTGGGGGACCATCGCCGGAGTGACCGTGCCGTACGTCACCTTGTGCGTGGCGCCGTTTCTACGCAGGTGGATCTCGACGAGCGGATCCATGGCACAGAGTCCCTGGCACCCGGTGCCGGTCACCGAGGCGCAACGACCGGCGCACTCGTCCTCCCGCGGACGGATGACAGCGAGCACGTTCGTCTGGGCCAGACCATCCTCGAAGGCCTTCAGCACTTCCCGGCTGCCCGCGGCCACGCCGCCCGTCCCCAGGCAAATGCGCACGTCGACCTCAGGGATCGTGAGCCGCGGGTTGTGCGGCACGGGCTTCGTGAGAGAGCGCTCGGCGGCACTCATGCCTCCGCCTCCACCTGAGCCGCGGACCCGGCTCCATCCCCCTCGACCCCGGCTCGGAAGGCCTTCACGACTTCCACCGCTTTCTCGGGAGTGAGCTTGCCGTGAGCGCGATCGTTGATCATGACCACGGGCGCCATCCCGCAGGCGCCGACACAGTGCACCTCTTCTATCGTGTAAAGCATGTCCTCGGTGTTCTGCCCGGCATGGATGCCCATATACTTCTCCAGCTCTTCGGAGACCCGGGTGGCGCCGGACACGTGACAGGCGGTGCCGTGACAACAGCGAATGGTGTGCTTTGCGTGCGGATGGAGCCTGAACTGGGCGTAAAAAGTGGCCACGCCGAGTGTCTGGCTCAAGGGTTCGTTGGCGGCTTCGGCCACCTGTCTCATGATGCTCTCGGGTAGGTAGCCGTAGATGGCTTGAGCACCCTGCAGAAGAGGGACCAGCGCCCCCTTTTCCCCTCTATAGTGATCCACTAGCTCTGCGAACTGCTTCTCGAGTTCCCGCTCGCCCGTGTCCCCAACCGTGGCCTTTGTCGTCATTCGCTGATTCCTCCGTAAGTCCGAGCTATTGTAGCTCGGCGTCCGTTCCGTGCCTCATACATTATGACCGGCCTGCTGCCTACTTCCTAGGTCTCCGCCCCGCGGCCTCATGGCTTGAGCGAAACTTTCTCCGGCCCGGAACGAGCTTCTGACGAAGGGAGCGGCGTGCACCTGCAGACCTAGAGCTTCACCCCGCTCCCGGTAGAGGTCGAACACAGCGGGCGGAACGTACTCCACCACGGCTAGGTGGTGTTTGGAAGGCCGCAGGTACTGACCAATCGTGACTACGCCCACACCCGCGGCCCGCACGTCCTCGAGAAGGGCGCCGACCTCCTCTTGCGTCTCCCCCAATCCGACCATGCATCCGGTCTTCACCAAACCGGTCCGGCGTGATGCTGCGTAGGCGAGAACATTCAGTGACCGCTGGTATTCAGCCTGCGGTCGCACCGTCGCGTAAAGGCGAGACACAGTCTCCAGGTTGTGATTGAACACCTCAGGCTTCTCGGCCAGCACAACCTCCAGGCTGTCGAGGCGACCGAGGAAGTCCGGTATCAGTACTTCGATGGTGGCCCCTGGGGCCCGATGGCGAATAGCCGTGATCGTAGCGGCGTAGTGGGCAGCGCCGCCATCGGCAAGGTCGTCGCGCGTCACCGAGGTCACTACCACGTGCTCCAATCCCAACGCCACCACCGCATCGGCTACGTTCGCCGGCTCTGCCGGGTCGAGCCCGGCCGGGAGACCGCTGGTGACACCACAGAAGGCACAACTACGCGTGCACACGTCGCCCAAGATAAGGAAGGCAGCGGTGCCTCGCTGGAAGCATTCGCCCAGGTTGGGGCACAGAGCGCTTTCACAGACCGTGTGCAGCGCCCGCTCGCGAAGCACGCCCTCCATCCTGTTTAGCGAGTCCGCTCTCGGGAGCGGTTTCTTCAACCATTCTGGCTTTCGCTCGGCCACGATCTCTTCCTCACTCACTCGTCCCGGCCGGCGCCGCACAGGGCCGTCCATCCCCGCTTCCAGAGGGCAGCCGTCCCTCGGCTTCCGCCATCGCAAGGCGCATCACATCCTTCAAGGGCAATCCCTCCGCCGCCGCCACCGCGGCTGCGTCCTCGTACTCAGGCGCGAGGCTCACCAGCCGCCCCTGCCACCTGCCCCACTTCACCTTGATCAATCGGCCGGCCACCGTCACCTCGACAGCGCCTCTCTCGGCTATCCGCCGAGTCATCGTCTGTCGCCGCAACCCCAAGGTGCCGGTCTCGCGGAAGATCAGTCCGACCGCTGACTCCTCTTGGCTGGCGGCAACGAGCGCGTGCAGCACCACCCCAGGGCGGTTCTTTTTCATGTGCGCGGGCACTGTCCATACGTCGAGCGCTCCCGCCTCGCGCAGGGCTCCGCAGACGTGCCCGACCACCTCGGGCGAAAGATCGTCGAGGTTGGTCTGCAGCTCCACCACCAGGTCGGTCCCGCCCGTGGCCTCCCCCGTCCGTTCGCGGCCAACCAGCGCCCGTAGCACGTTCGGTCCGCGCTCCAGTTTCATGGATCCCGCTCCGTATCCGACGGCCTCCAGGCTCATGCATGGCATTGGGCCTTGTTCCGCCCCGAGTTGGGCCACGAGAAGAGCACCCGTGGGAGTCGTCAGCTCGCGCATCTCGGGCCCACCCACGACCTCGTAGCCCTCCAACAGTCTGGTGGTCGCCGGGGCAGGTACACCCATGCGCCCGTGCGAGATCTCCACCGTGCCTCCGCCCACCGGGATAGTGCCAACCGCCACGCGTTCGATTCCAAGCGCCTCGACCAGCACGAACGTCCCCACGATGTCCACCAGCGTGTCGATCGCGCCCACTTCGTGGAAGTGGATCTCTTCGGGTGCGCAGCCGTGCACCGCGGCTTCGGTGACCGCCAGCCGGCGCACAGCCTCCACAGCCCGCCGGCGCACGGTCTCAGACGCCGAAGCAGCGGTGACGATCCGCTCCATGTCGCTCAAATGCCGCAGCGGGGGAGCCTCCTCCCCCTCGCGCACTACCACCCGGGTGCACGCCAGCCCCCACTCCACACCCCGCACGACCTCCACGGAGACCCCCGCCAGGCCCAAGCCCTCGACGCCGCTCCTGAGAGCCGTCTCGAGACCGCCGCCGGCCCGATCAGTGTCGAGCAAAGAGGCCAGGAGCATGTCGCCCGACACACCGGACCACGGGTCGAGATAGAGGATCCTGCTGCTCATGGCATCTCCCTGATTGAGGTCGCTGTTGCATTCTCGCATGCCACCTCATACACTGCAGAACGTGCGGTCTTATGACCCCGTGTCTGGGCAACCCACAATCTCCGGTGTGAGACAGTGACGCAAAGGCGACTCGCTGACTACATAGGACTGACCGTCCGCCGGCTTCGCTCAGACCGGGACTTCACCCTGCAGGCTCTGGCCGACGAGTCCGGGGTCTCAAAGAGCTACCTCGGCGACATAGAGAAAGGCCGCAAGAACCCCACTACCGACGTCATCGAAGCCATCGCCGACGCGCTGGGAGTGCCCGCCCGCGAGCTGCTCTACCACGCCGCCCTCGACGAGGAAGATCCCTTCCTGGAGCCCGAGCAACTCACCCTTGAGGACAACACCGAAGAGGATGTGGAGACTCGGGAGCTGACCCACCTGGCTCGGCGTATGAGACCCGGCGACAGGCGCTTCCTGCTCGAATTGGCCCGCAGGCTCTCCCGCTAGTAGGCGCCCAGTTCCTCCAGCCGGGCGCCGTCGATGCCGTAGTAGGGCGCGATCTCATGGATGACCGTGTGGCGAACCTGCTCTCGGATCCGTTCCTCGTCCTCTCCCACCATCGCTTCGATCGGTCTCTGATAGATGGTGATGCGATCGGGCAGGGCCATGTAGTAGCTGGTCCGCTGGGTCAGAGGCACCCCGTGGTAGAGGCCCAGTAGGCGGTACTTGTCCCCGGCCTTCATGCCTGCGTCCAGCAGCTCGTCCCGGGTCGGCCATTCCTCGATGTCCACCTGGACGTTCTCCAGCCGCTCAAGGAATTCGTTGGGCAGAGAATCGATGGCCTCCGAAACGAGGTCGGCGAAGGCGTCAAGCTCCACAGCTCACCAACCCTTTCGCCCGCAGCGCACCAAGTAGGGCGCGCGCCGCGGCCCCGCGATGGGAGACCCGGTCTTTGTCCTCGGGGATCGCCTCGGCAAGCGTCAGGCGCCAGCCTTGAGGCTGGAAGACCGGATCGTAGCCAAAGCCGTCGTTGCCTCGCGGCGCCGCGGCGATAGTGCCGTCGGTGACGCCCTCCACCTCGATACGCCGAGCACCGTCGCCCTCGACAGTCCCATCTGCCACTCCCTCCGGCAACACCAGGCACAAGCAACACACAAAGCGGCCTTCCCGGTCGGATCTGTTCCCCAGCTCGTCCAGCAGCTTGCGGACGTTCGCTTCATCGGTCGCTTGTGGACCCGCGAACCGCGCGGAGTGCACGCCGGGGCGGCCGTCCAGCGCCCTCACCTCTAACCCCGAGTCGTCGGCCAGCACCGCTGTGTGGCCCCCCATCGCAGAGAACACCGATTCGGCCTTCAGGCGGGCGTTGGCTGCGAACGTGTCACCCGTCTCTTCGGGCAGGCTGATGCCGTCCGGCATAGCATCCACGGAGAGCGCCTCTCCCAGGAGCCGGCCGAATTCTCGCGCCTTGCCGTGGTTGCTGGTGGCAAGCACGACCGCAAACGGCGCGGACACGACGCCCTCAGTTCGCGGATCCGCGCGGGTAGGCACGTGCGACAACGTCCATCTGCGCGTCCCTCACTAGGGCGATTCCTTGCTCGGCGAGTGCCAGCATTTGGTCGAACACCTCCCGTTCGAAGGGCTCGCTCTCGGCAGTGGCCTGAACCTCGATGAGGCGCCCCTTGCCGGTCATCACCACGTTCATGTCGACGTCGGCGGCGCAATCCTCTTGGTACTCCAGGTCCAACACCGGCATGCCCCCGACCACGCCCACACTCACGGCAGCGACCGAATCCGCCAGCGGCAAGGATCGCAGGGCACCGGCGTCTACTGCCCGCTTGAGCGCCAGATGCAAAGCGAGATACCCGCCGCTAACCGCCGCGCAGCGCGTTCCCCCGTCGGCCTCGATCACGTCGCAGTCGATGTAGACGGTCCGGTCGCCGAGAGCCCCAAAATCGATGACAGCCCTGAGGCTCCGCCCTATGAAACGCTGGATCTCGACGGTTCGCCCGTCCTGCCGGCCGCGTACGGCCTCCCGCGGGGTCCTCTCTCTGGTCGAACTGGGCAGCAGCGAGTACTCCGCGGTAAGCCATCCAGCGCCGCTCCCCCGCCGCCAGCCAGGCACACCAGCCACGACCTGTGCAGAGCACAGCACCCGTGTGCCGCCGAGCTCCACAAACACCGACCCGTCCGCCGTGCTCACGAAATCCGGCGTCAGCTTGAGACTGCGCATCTCCGCCGGCCCCCGTGCGCCGGTTCTGCAGTTGCTATTCATAGAGTGCCGACCTCCCTGATGGGTAGCTGCAAGAATCGGGCGCCCACTGCTCTGAACTCCTCCGGGTCGCCCGTGGCGAAGAAACGATAGTCGCCCTCTCTCCCCTGAGCATTGCCGATGCCCTTGCGCGCCAAGATCTCGCCCACCTCCCGCGCGGTCTCTTCGGCTGAGTCTATCAGGGTGACCTGCGGGCCTAGTAGGCGCCGGAGCATGTGACTGATGAGGGGGTAGTGAGTGCAACCGAGGATCACGGTGTCCACAGCCGCTTGCTTGAGCGGCGCTATGCACTCGCGCGCCGCCTGTTCGACTTCCTCAGAGAAGACGTCGCCCTCCTGGATGAGCGGCGCCAATTTGGGGCAGGGTACCGCGAACACCTCCAAACCGGCGTCCAAAGACTGGAGGGCGTTCTGGTAGGCATTCGACCGGACGGTGGCTTCGGTAGCCAGCACACCAATGCGCCGCTCTCGAGTGACCAACGCCGCCGCGCGAGCTCCGGGCATGACCACTCCCACGATGGGAGTCGAGAACGAGGCTTGCAGCTGCGACAGAGCCGCCGCGGCCGCCGAGTTGCAGGCCACGACGATCAGTTTGACCCCCAGCCGGCTCAGCGCTTCGGCCGCGGAGAACGCCAAGTGCCGGACCTCTCCCAGTCCCCTGGGTCCGTACGGGAAGTTGGCCGTGTCGCCGAGGTAGACAAAGTCCTCATGCGGCAGATTGACCAGGCATTCATGGAGAACCGTGAGCCCGCCGACCCCCGAGTCGAAGACCCCTATCGCCCGCCGGTCCGCGGTCTGCCCGCTCGTTTCACTCATCGTGCGGCGATTCTAGCAAACGGTCGGCGGCCGTCGCCCGCTGCAGCACCGCCCGGCGCACCGCCGCGTTGATCTCCGCCCCAACAAGAAGCATCAGGGCTCCCAGAAACGCCCAGAACAGCAGGATGATCACCGTGCCGATGGCGCCGTACGTGAGCCAGCGCACCTGTAGGACCGCCTGACTGACGAACCAGGACAACCCAGCAGACGCGCCGATGATGGCGCCCACCGAGAACAGCGCCCCGGGAATGATGCCGTACCACTTCTGTCTGCTGCTCGGGGCAAGGCGGTAGAAAGCGCCCAATGCGCCGACCAACAGCAGGACCACCACCGGCCAGCGCAGCACGACCCACAGCGAATGCACCACGGAATCGTACCCTGCACGCGCTCCAATCTGGTCCCCTATCCAGGAACCGAACACTAATAGAAGGATGCCGGCCGGAATGAGAACAGCCCCGGCGACGGCAAGCCCTGCAGCCATCGTCCGGCGCCTGTGCCAGGACCTGGTCTCTTCTAGCCCGTAGGCCTTGTTGACAGCCTTGATGAGAACCATGATGGCGCCGGACGCGCTCCATACGGTAAGGACTACGCCGACCGAAAGGAGAGTGGCGCTCGTTGCGCCAACCTGGGCGAATACGTTGTCCTTGATGATCTCGTAGAGTCGGCTGTTGGTAGAAATCAGATCTGCCAAGCCACCGAGTAGCCAATCGTTGAGGTGTGAAGTCGCCGGTATGTACGAGGCGAGGGCCTGCAGGAAGAGCAGGAATGGGAAGAGACTGAACAGCACGCTGTAGGCGACCTGCGACGCCAAGCCCAGACAGTCGTGCCTGTAGAGTCCTCCAGCGACTCCCTTGGTGCCTCGCAGTAGCCCGGCGCCGATGCGCCGAAGCCTAGTCGTCATCAGCCGCGGCACCGTCCAGGCGATAGCCATAGCTGGGGATCAGCGTGTTGAGGCGTGAGATGAATTGACGCTCCAGAAGCACGACAAGAGCGTTCTCGACAACCGCCGGAGAGCACGCGAGCCTCGATTGAATCTGCCTGGCAGTCAAGCCGCCACCCTCTGTTCTCAGGCACTCAAGCACCTGCCGCTGCTCTTCGCTCAACCTCAACGGGGGCGCACCATGCTGGACGCCCGGCGGCGCTGCCGACGCCCCTGACCGCGAGTCTCTATGCTGCTGAGAGGCCATCTCCGGCTTCATAGCGCCTCCTTCCAGCGGTTTGCTGCCACGGCTCTGCTTCACAGGAGCATTTCCCGCTCGCCGGCAACGTCAAACGTTCACCACATCGTCTCTGGCCCCTCCTCGGAAGAAGAAGAGCGAGATAACGATCATCACGCCGGACAGAAGCCAGATTACCGCGTACTGGCGGCCAGGGTGAAATCCCGTATGGAAGATTTGCCCGGCGATGTCGATCGCCGCACCTGCCACGAGTGGGGCCACGATGTTGGCGAAGCCCCTCATCATTGAGAACATCCCCGTGAATTGGCCGATGTGTTCCTTGGGCATCAGCCGGATCAGTATCGCGTAGGGCAGTGTTAGGACGATCGAGCCGCCCAGGCCAAAGATGGGCAGAAAGATGAAGGCCCA
>PMIZ01000014.1 GCA_003157225.1 Actinomycetota bacterium
GAGCAGCCTGCAAGACAGGTTGCCAGGAGCGCCAGCGGGAATACTATCGCGCAGATCCACGCACGTTTCGAAGCCATTCGATCACCATCCCTCCACGCTGTGCCTTGTCATCTGGATCGTCGAAGTCTTCGTACCGCCTCCGACCCGCGGCAACAGCACCTGCCGGACTGCCGACAGGAGCCGGTTGTACTTTTCCAAACGCTCGACCATGACACTCCCCAGGTGGGCGTTCAGCATCAGACCGTTGCTGAGGTAGATCGCGACGTGTCCGTTGTTATAAAAGAAGAGCAGGTCGCCAGGGCGGACGTCCTCCTTCTTTATCTTCTTGCCCTCCTTCACCTGGTCGTAGGTGACCCTGGGCAGCTCCACCCCAACCTTCGCGAAAGAGTGCTTCACAAGCCCACTGCAGTCCCACGAGTCCGGGCCGTTGCCGCCCCACTTGTATTTCTTTCCCAGCTCTTTCAAGGCGATGCGCAGCACCTCGACGCGCCGCGGGTCACCGCCAACACTCTTGGCCGCTGCCATCGCCGCACCGAGTTCGGCGGTTGTGATGCCCGGACCCGGCCGTTTCGGCGAAGTCGAGGCAGCAGGCGTCTGGCGGGACGAGCAGCCTGCAAGACAGGTTGCCAGGAGCGCCACCAGGACCACTGCTAGAGATATCCACCCACGCCTTGAAGCCATGCGATCACCATCCCTCCTACACCGTGCCTTGTCATCTAAATTGTTGAAGTCGTTACTGATCTGTCACGCATGGGTCCGCATGGCCATGAAGATCGCCACCCATACCGGGTGGGTCAGAAAAGCGATCAGCCCGGACATCCACAAGCTCCTCCTGGTCTGGATGAGATTGCCGAAGAGCCCCCTGATCAAGAAATACTGGACGAGCATCAGCAGAGCGAAACAGAACAACGCGGGAAGAACGATGAATCTAAAGCCGTTGAGCTGAAACCCGCCTATCGCGAGGATTCGATAGAAGTCATCATATGGCGCGTCCGCCTGAAGCGCCGCATTGGAAATCCAGATGAAGATCAGGTCGATGATGATGCCCAGCGATACGGTTATGAGCGAATAAGGAATGATCTTTCGAGGCCTGATCAAGGCCTTGAACTCGTCAGCTATCGAGAAGACCGCTGATGCGAAGAGTACGAAGAGGCCCAGGTTGAGCAGGAACGTGAATAGCCAGAGATGCGTAGCGGAATGGGGTACATAGGGCATGCTGTCGCCGAAGAACATGGTTCCTCCTGTCGTCTCCTTAACAAGAGGTTAATGCCTGGAAGTGTTGTCCTGATGAGGCAGAAGTGAAATCGAGGTGAAGTCCGGATCAGTGGGCGGCCGGCAGCCAGAACTTGACGGTCGTGCCCTTGCCGGACTCGCTGAATATATCTATGGTGCCGCCCGACGACTCTACAGCCTGGCGCGCGATCGCGAGCCCGAGCCCGGCGCCCCCGCTCTTGTCCGTCGATGCGTGGAACCTCTCGAAGAGGTCATCCATCTCGTCGGGTGCTATCCCGCATCCCGTGTCTACGATACTGATGACGGTGCCCGGTCGATCTCCGCTTTGGGCTTCTACCGATATCCGAACGACGCCTCCGTCGCTCGAGAACTTGATCGCGTTGTCGACCACGTTCGCCAGGGCCTGCTCAAGCATCGTCCGGTCGGCGTTGACCGTGAGAGGAATGCCAGGTTCCTCCAGCGCCAGGTCGATGCCCGCCCTCGAGGCGACGGGTGCCATCCTGTCCCGGACGCTCATTACCACATAGACGGGGTCGAGTTCCTCGATCTGGCTCTCGACCGCTCCGGCCTCGATCCTCGCCAGGTTCAGCACGTTGTTGACCATGAGCAGGAGGCGCTCCGATTCGCTGTAGATATCAAGGACGAACTTGCGGTTAACTTCGCCGTCGTCGATCGCGCCGTCCAGGAGAGTCTCGGAGAGTCCCTTTATCGCCGCCAGCGGCGTCCGCAGATCGTGCGAGACGTTAGCAACAAAGCTGCTCTTCATCTCATCGAGCTCGCCAAGCTCCTCCACGGTCCTCTCGATCCTGTCCGCCATCCTGTCAAAGGCCCTCGACAGCTCGGCCATCTCGCTTGAACCGCTTATGCGCGACCGGGCGGACAGATCACCTCTGCCGAATCGCACGGCCGCGTCGCGTATTCTGTCCAGGGGCATGGCGATGGTGAAAGCCATGACGAGGCTGACGAGTATCGCCGCAATACCCGCTATCGCACCGGACAGCGCGATGCGCCCTTCGATGGTGTGCAGCAGCCCTCTCACCGAATTGACGTCCTTCGAGATCCTTATGACCCCGATGATCTTGTTGTCCCCGGAGCGGACCGGATAGGCCACATACATGGTGTACTTGTGAGAATCGGGGTCGACCCGTGTGGCGGCCCCGTAGCCCGTGGCAAGCGCCTCCCGGACCTCTTCCGTCCCGCCAAAGGCTATGTTGCCGGGGGTCCACCTCACTGAATCAATGACCTGGCGTCCCGAGGCGTCAGTCAACAGGATGCGGCAGCCTGTCTGGGCGGCCAGAGAGTGGGCCATGAGGGTGAGGGTGTTGAACGGGGCCGCATCGAGTCCGCTCAGGCTGTCCACGCGGGAATACCGCAGGCCGAACTCGATGCGCGTCCTCGCTATCCTGGCCTCGTTCGCGAGCGAGTTCTCCTGGTCGTGCAGGAGGTAGGTCTCAAGTCTTCCGAGGAGCAGGAGGCTGAAGGTCATGACCACGATCACGACTATTAGCACGAAGCCGAGCATGAACCGCAGGGTGAATCTCCATGGCCTGCTCCCGCGTCGCCCTGCGCCCTCGCTCTCAGTCGAGTTCTTCCGCGGTGATGCGATATCCAACACCTCTCAGGGTTTCTATCGGGTCGCCCGCCCCCCCCAC
>PMIZ01000435.1 GCA_003157225.1 Actinomycetota bacterium
GGCGTAGAGCAGGTTGGCGCGGATAGTGTCGTGGAAGAGGTGAGGATCCTGGGTCACCACGCCGACGACCTCTTGAATGGACGCAAAGGTGGCATCACGAACGTCGATCCCGTCTATCCGGACCGACCCCTGGTCAATGTCGTAGAGGCGGGACACCAGTTGGCTGACGGTGGTCTTTCCGGCCCCCGAGGGACCGACGAGGGCGACCAACTGGCCAGGCTCGGCTTTGAAGCTGACGTCGGACAGCACCTGTCTGGGCTCCGATGGCAGACCGACAGCCACAGCCTCCAGCGAGGCCAGCGAGAGCTCCGCGCTGCCGGGGTAGCTAAAGGAGACGCCTTCGAACTCGATGGAGGCTGGGCCGCGAGGAAGCGAAACGGCGCCAGGCTTCTCCGCTACCGTGGGTTTGAGGTCGAGAACTTCGAAGACCCGTTCGAAGGAGACCAGCGTGGTCATGATGTCCACCTGGATGTTAGACAAAGCCGTGAGCGGCCCATACAGGCGGGCAAGGTAGGCGGCAAGAGCGACCAGCGTCCCCACATCAAGCGTGCCCCGCACGGTGAGGACCCCTCCCCAGCCATAGACCAACGCCGTCGCCAGCGATGCGGTGAGCAGCAGCGAGACGAAGAACACCCGTGCGTAGATGGCCTGGCTGACGCCGATGTCGCGCAGCCGGGCGGCCCGCGCCCGGAAGCTCGCGTCCTCTTCCGCTGCGCGCCCGAACAGTTTCACCAGCAACGCTCCTGCCACGTTGAAGCGCTCGACCATGACGGTGTTCATGTCGGCGCTCAAGTCGTACCGCTCGCGCATTATGCCCTGCAGCCGGCGGCCCAACCAGCGCGCGGGCAGCACGAATAGCGGGAGTAGCACCAGGGCGACCAGCGTGAGCTTCCACGACAGCACGAACATGGCAGCCAGGACCAGACTCACACTGATCAGGTTGCCGACCACCGTCGAAAGGACGTCGGTGAAGGCTTCCTGCGCGCCCAGGACGTCGTTGTTGAGACGGCTGACCAGCGCGCCCGTCTGCGTGTGGGTGAAGAAGCCGAGCGGCATGCGCTGCACGTGCGAGAAGATGCGGGTCCGCAGATCGAAGACGAGGCCTTCACCCACACGAGCCGAGGCAAAACGCTCCCCCAAGGAGAGAGCAGCGTCCACGAGGGCAAGGCCGGCGACGATCAACGCGAGCATAACCACCAAGCCCGCGCGGTGCCCGACAATTCCCCGGTTGATGATCTCCCGGTAGAGGAGCGGATTGGCGACGCCGATGACTGAGTCGACGACNNCACCTTCTGGCCGTGGAGCGACTCCCCCCGACGCATGGACCGCACTACCTGTCCGCCGGTCGGCCGCATCATGATTCTGCCGTGACGGATGTGAGCAACAGCAGGAGTTCCATCTGCTCCTCGGCTGATAGCGGGGCGAAAAGGCTTCTGGCACCTTCCTTGCGCTCTGCCGCCAGTCTGGCGACCAACTCCCTTCCTGCTGTCGACGCAGCGACCACGACCGAGCGCCGGTCGTCCGGGTCCGCTTGCCGGGTCACAAGTCCCGCAACCTCGAGATCGTCCACCCGGCTCGTGGCCGAGCGAGCAGCGATCTCGAGGAAGCCCGCCAGGTCACCGATCCGCATCGGCCCGGTGTCCACAAGCACTCTGAGCGCTCTGGCCTGAGCGAAAGTGAGCCCAAACGGCGCCAACTCCTTCCGCTCGTTCTTGCGCAGTCGCCACGAAGCCCGAGCGAGGACTTCGGAGAGCGCTGCCAAGGTCTCTTCTCGCGGATACTCCATGTGACATACCGCCTGCTGCTCCGCCGGCCTGCCGCCTCCACGATGGATGCGGTCACCGTCCGGTCCGGTTTTTCTTGAGCTTCACCTATTGTGAGTATAGCTCAATATCCTCTCGATTCCCGGAGGCTCCCTGCCGCCTTGACGGCGCCCCGTGGCACGGACGCCGGCAGGTCACAAAGCGCCTTACTTTGACCGAAAGCTCTCGATATGACGCCGGGCCGCATAGTAGCCGAAGGCGCCCGAGACAAGGCACACCGCGCCGCCGAGGACGATGGGAGTTCTCCCGCCCGTAGCATCGGCGAGCCAGCCCATAAGCGGGCCCCCGATGGGTGCCGTGCCCATCATCAGCACGGTCTGCAGCGAAAGCACCCGACCGCGCATCTCGGGTTTGGCCTCGATCTGCACCATGGCCGTGGTCGCCGTCATATAGACCACGCTCGCCATGCCGACCAGAAACACGGCCGGCACGGCGGTCTCCACGCCGGGAACGAAGCCAAGCAGCAGCATGGTTAGTCCCAGGGCCAGAGCGCCAAAGACTATGTGGACCATGCGGACCAGACCTCGGTGAGCGACGATCAGCCCACTTACCACGGCGCCAAGGCTGAAGACCGCATAGAGGATAGTGTAGACAACGTCGGTGCGGTGGAGAGTGTCGTGAACGAGGAGCGGCAGCGTGACGTTGAAGTTGTACGAAAGGGTCCCCGTGGCGGCAAGCATGACGAAGCTGATCCACAGCGCGGGCATGGACAGCACATAGCGAAGACCGGCACGCACTTCGCCTCCCATGCGCGGCCGGGGCGCCTGACGGTAGAGCTCGGCCGGTCGCATCAGGTAGAGACAGAAGAGCACCGCTACATAGCTCATGGCATCGATGGCGAAGCACCAGCCAAAGCCCAGCGTGACCACCAGAAGACCCGCCAGCGCCGGCCCGAATATGCGGGACAGGTTCACGATGGTGCTGTAGAGCACCACCGCGTTTGGAATGTCTTCGACCCTCACCATCTCGCTCACGAAAGACCGGCGCAGCGGGTTGTCGAACGCGAGCAGGATTCCGCCAAAGACAGCGAGCGCGTACAGTCCGGCCAGGGACGGGTGTGGCCTGAATGCCAGCACGGCCAGCCCGATCGACTGGGTCATCTCCAAGCTTTGGCTCACGAAGAGCAATTTCCGCTTGTCCGAACGATCGGCAAGTGCACCCGCCCATGCCGATAGCAGCAGGATCGGCCCGAACTGACAGGCGGCTATCAGTCCAACGGCGAGCCCGCTGTCGGTGAGCTTGAGCACGAGCAGGACCATGGCGACGTTGGTGAGCCAATTGCCCGTGTTGGAGATGAGTTGCCCGGTGAAG